>DATKRH010000157.1:0-9064 GCA_035532295.1 Streptosporangiaceae bacterium | reverse complement strand
GCCCAGCGCATGGGCGCCCAGCAGGTCGGCCTGCAGGGCCATGATCGTCTTGTCCCACGTCGTGACGGTCGCGATCGTCTCGACGCCCCGCTGCTGGCGCACGTGCAGCGCCAGGCTGACCGAGCCCAGCGCAGCGCGCGTACGGCGTGTGAGCGAATGGGCTTCTTCCTGCATCCCCCGCGCGACGACTTCATGGCGACCATGAGCGACATCGAGCGGGCTGCCTTTGAGGAGCATGCCGCCTGGCTTCGCAAGCTGCTGGCCGATGGGGTGCTGATCGCGGCGGGTCCGTGCTTGGGCCAGGTCAACACCGGGATCGCGATCTTCGAGGCACCCGGCGAGGAGGCGGCGCAGCGCATCGTGGCAGGCGAGCCGGTCACCAGCGGCGGGCACATGCGCGGCGACCTTCGGCCGTACCGGCTCGGCATCCTGCGCGGCCGCGACGGATGATCTTGTCCCGCCGGCCGCGCAGCCCGGGCGGCGGCGAGGCGAGCCCACCACTCGGTAATGGTGGGGCCGTGCCCCATCAGCCACAGTCCTCCGGCCGGTTCACCCCGCCACCCCGGGGGCCACTCGCCCTCGCCTAACACTCATCCAGGATACGGCCGGCATCCCGAACGCCCAGCCGGGGACTTTGTGCCCTGTCGTTGAGCGGGCAAGTGGCACGAGCATGGACGTGCCGCGTTACGTCCCGTCCAGGCGCGGACACCGGGGCTGGCAGCGTCCTGCGGGTGTCATGTGTGGTGAGGAGGGTGTGATGAGTCAACGGGGTGAAGCGAAACAAGAAGGTCGGCGACTAGGCGGCGGGGCGATCGCCTCGCTCTGCGGCCTGGCGGTATTGCTCATCTTCGTCATCCAGAACCGGGCGGACGTCAGGTTCCACTTCCTCGCCTGGAGCTTTATCTGGCCGCTGTGGGTCTACACGATCGCGATGGCGCTATTTGGGGCCTTGGTGTGGTTCGGGGTGAGTGTCATGCGTCGCCACAGACGCCGCAAGGAACGCCGCGAAGACCGGCGATACTGACTGCCGGCACTCTTGCTGCGGCTTGTCAGGCTAGCGCGACGGGGCGACGGGGCCCGATGATGGGTACCGTTCGTCTCTGAGTCATCGACAAGATCTTGGGGGTCGCGGTGCGGACCTGGCTCGCGCGTCTCCGGCCCTGGCTCGCCCTGGCTGCGGTTGGCCTGATCCTCGGCGTGCTGCTGCCACCGGTGGGGAGCTATGCACGGCAGTACGCGTTCGCCGAGACACTGCAGTTCGTGATCTTCGCGGTTGCGGCGCCCGGTCTGCTGGTGCTCGGCGCGCCGTGGCGCTTCCTGCGCCTGTCCCGCCACCATGATCGCTCGCCCGGAGTCGTCCGCCGCCTCGCGCCGGCCCGCTGGCCGGGCGTGTCCCGGCCAGCAGTGACGCTGGTGGCGTTCATCGCCGTGGTGATCGCCTGGCGCTTGCCCGTGGCCGTGAACGCGCTGCCCGGCGACCCGGCCTTGACCGCGGCTGAGCTGGTGTCCCTGCTCGCCGGCGGATCGGCCGTCTGGCTTGAGCTGGCAGGGGCCCCGCCGTTGCCGCCCCGGCTGTCCCCTCCGGGGCGCGCCGCGACGGCAGCGGTGGCCATGTGGACGATCTGGGCCCTCGCCTACATCATGGGCATGTCCCGCGGGACTTGGTTCGCCGCGTATCGGCATGCCGCCGGGTACGGCCTGAGCACCGCCGTTGATCAGCAGCTCGCGGTCGCGGTCATGTGGGCGGTCCCGGCGCTCTGCTTTGCGCCCGTTTTCTACGCCATGCTGATCGCCTGGCTGCGCGATAGCGAGGATCCCGACGAGGAGCTCCGCCGGGTCGGCGATACCGACGTTCTCGGCCCCGGCCTCGGCGGCTGGCCACGCCCGCCCCGGGGCTGGCGCTCATCATCGACCTGAGCATCGGCCGACTGTGCCAGACAGGGAGAGCCACATGTCCGAGCCCCGCCCGCCGTTCCCGCCATTTGCCCTCGACACCGCCACCCAGAAGGTCCAAGCCGCCGAAGACGCCTGGAACACGCGCGACCCGCATCGCGTCGCCCTCGCCTACACCGAAGACTCCGACTGGCGTAACCGCGATACCTTCCTCACCGGCCGCGCCGCGATCATCGAGTTTCTCACCGGCAAATGGGAACGCGAACTGGACTACGTGCTCCGCAAGAGCCTCTGGGGGTTCCGCGAGAACCGCATCGCGGTTCGGTTCCAGTACGAATGGCATAACGCCGCCGGCCAGTGGTACCGCAGCTACGGCAACGAACTGTGGGAGTTCGACGAGCGTGGCCTCATGAGCCGCCGCGAAGCCAGCATCAACGACCTCCCCATCAGCGAGGCCGACCGCCGCTACTTCGGACCCCGGCCCGAGCATGAGCGCGGCGCCGACCACGACATCCCCCTCCAGTAACTCCACAATGCGGCCAGGCTGCTGCGCCTGACCCCGAGCTGAGCGGAGCGGCAGGTTGCGCAACGAGGGCGTCGGCTCCTGGACGGCACGCCGGGCTCGCAAGAGCCCCGGCCGGATTGCCCTGCTGCACGGCGGCGCGGAGCTCAGTTACGCGCAGCTGCACGACCGGGTAGCCCGGCTGGCGGGGGCGCTGCGCGGGCTGGGCGTCACCGCCGGGGACCGGGTTGCCTATCTTGGCCCGAACCATCCTTCCTTCTTCGAGACGATGTTCGCGACCTGGGCCGCGGGCGGGATCTTCGTTCCGCTCAATATGCGCCTGGCCGGGCCCGAGCTCGCCCATCACCTGGCCGACTCGGGGAGTCAGGTCCTGTTCTACGCGGCGGCACAGGCAGGGGTGCTGGGCGAGATTCGCGGCGAGCTGGCAGTGCGTCAGCTCGTGGCGCTAGCCGGGCCGGCCGACGGCGCCCGTGGCTACGAGGAGCTGCTCACGGGAGGCGGCCCGGCCTGGGTCGACGAGGCTGTCAGCCTGGCGGATCCCTGCCTGATCATGTACACCTCGGGCACCACCGGCCAGGCCAAGGGCGCGACGCTGACCCACGGGAATGTCACCTGGAACGCTGTCAACGTGCTGGTGGACGCTGATGTCGCGCACGACGAGGTAGGCCTCGCGGTGGCCCCGCTCTTCCACACGGCCGCCCTCAACATGCTCTGCCTGCCCGTCCTGCTCAAGGGCGGCACCGTAGTCATCGAGCCGACGTTCGAGCCGCGGCGGGCCCTGGAGCTGATCGCCCGGCACCGGGTCACCACGATGTTCGGCGTACCCGCCATCTATGACGCGCTGGCCGCCTTGCCCCAGTGGCCGGACGCGGACGTGTCCAGCCTGCGTACCCTGCTCTGCGGCGGAGCGCCGGTCCCGGACGCCACCATCCGCGCGTACCTGAGCCGGGGCCTGAGCTTCATCCAGGGGTACGGGATGACCGAGACCGCACCCGGCGCGCTGCTGATCGACTCCGAGAATGCCGGGCGCAAGGCGGGCTCGGCGGGCGTCCCGCACTTCTTCACCGACGTCCGGATTGTCCGCCCGGACCTCACAGAGGCCGACCAGGGGGAACGCGGCGAGATCGTCGTGGCTGGCCCCAACGTGATGCGCGGGTACTGGAACCAGCCGGGGGCCTCGGCCCGGGCACTCGCCGGCGGGACATGGCTGCGCTCGGGGGACGTGGCCGTGGCCGACGAGGACGGGTATGTCTTCGTGGTGGACCGGGTGAAGGACGTGATCATCTCCGGCGGCGAGAACATCTACCCGGCCGAGGTAGAAAACGTGCTGCGCGGGCATCCGGCCGTGGCCGAGTGCGGCGTGATCGGCGTGCCGGACGAGAAGTGGGGCGAGGTCGGCCGGGCAGTAGTCGTGCTGCGGTCAGGTGCGCAAGCCCGAGAGCAGGACATTCTCGCTTTCCTGAATGGACGCCTCGCCCGATACAAGATCCCGAGGTCGGTGCGGTTCACCGACGACCTGCCGCGCACCGGGACCGGCAAGATCCTGAAGAAGGCGCTGCGCGAGACCTACGGCGGCTAGCGGCCGCGGCCCGCCGTCAGGATCCGGGCGCGGGCTGCGCGCTGGCGCTGCGAGCGGTGGCAGGTGCGCGGTGCCGGGCCGCCAGGACCCTCTCGTTGGCCTGGTGGATCGCCCGGTAGGCCTCCACGGTCTGCAGCTTGTGCCAGCGGGCGTATTTCTCGACATCGTCCTTGCTGCCATCGGCGAGCAGTTCGATCAGGTGCAGGTGCTCGCGGAGCGCTTCCTCGGAACGGTGCGGCAGGTAGACGAACATGGTCGAGCGCAGCCGGTCGAGCCGGAGGTTGGTCTGCTCTAGCAGTTCGAGCAGGTAGGCGTTGGGGCACCGGGCGACGATCGCGGCATGCAGCGCGCGGTTCAGCTTGCTGAACTTGAGCGGGTCAGCGCGGGCGGCGGCTTCCTCCATCGCAGCCGAGATCCTGCGGAGCCGGACCAGGTCGGCTCTGCGCAGGTGCTGCTGCGCTTCGGCACTCGCCGCGCCTTCCAGGATCGCCAGGGCTACCATCGTCTGCTCCCAGGACGTGGCGTCCACCGGCGACACGATCGCTCCGACGTTGGGCGTGAAGCGCACCCAGCCCTCGGCCTCCAGGCGGCGCAGGGCCTCCCGGACTGGTATGGGGCTCACGCCAAGCTCGCGGGCAAGCGCGTCGATATTGAGCCGGGCCAGCGGAGCAAGGCTGCCGGAGTTGATCCGGTCCCGGAGAATCGTATAGGTGCGTTCCTGCTTGTTCACAGCTTCCCAGCATAGTGGCAGTGACGTGCCAGCGCCGGGCTGACGGCATGCCAGCTGTACTGTGCCGTCTGCCCGGGCCGTGCCCGGCCCGGGGGTGGCCCGGACAGTCGCTCCCGCCGGTCTCGCGCAGAAGCTATACGATGTTGGCATGATCGAGAGCCTGCGCGATGACCTGCCCGACTGGATCGTGACGCTGGCCAAGTCGCGCCCCTTTGGCGAGGGTGACCGGCGCGGCACCGTGAATCTCATCGACGCCGCCGCCCGGGCCAGGGCCGCGGCCTGCATCCGGACGGGAGACTCCGTCAGCCTCGCGCGCCCGTTGCGGGGCGACGACTACAACTCGACGGCGGCCCGGCCGGGCTTCCGCCACGAGACCTGGTACGTCGCGGCGCCCGACGGGACCGGCTGGGGGCAGGACCACCTCGTCCTCAAATCCCATGGCCTGCGGAACACCCATGTCGACGCGCTGAACCACGTGGCCGTGGACGGCACCTACTATGGCGGGCGGCCGGTCGACGGCGCGGATATCGAGGCGGCCCTCGCCGCGGCGGGCCTGGTCCTCGAGCGAGGCGACGCCCTCTGCCTGGACATGGGGCGCGACCGGTTCGAGGCGGCAGCGGGCCACATGCTCGGCGGCCCGGAGACCGACCAGGATGCGGGCGGCGGGCTGTCGAGCGATGGTGCCCGCTGGGTAGCAGAGCACGGCGTATCCGTCCTGGCCTGGGACATGCTCGACTCCCGTGCGGCGAAGGCGGCGCACGTCTCGGCGCACATCCTGACATGGGCGATCGGGCTGCTGCTGCTGGACAATTGCGACTTCGCCGGGCTGCGCGGCGCGCTCGGCGGCGGAACCCGGGTGGCCGGGGCCCTGCTCGTGTCCCTGCTCGCGGTAGAGGGAGCCAACGGCGTCAACGTCAACCCGCTCGTACTCCGGTAGCGTGGCCAGCCAGCCTTATTAACGACTCATCGTATAGGATACCGCCGCGATCGCCTCCTGGTCGCCTGCAGGCGACCAGCGCGTCGACGAGCCGGTCACTCCCCCGCCGGCGAAGTCATCGTCGCCGGCGCTCTCGGCTCCAGATACCCACGGTACCCACGGCGCCATCGCCGTGGACATCGCTCCGGAGACCCTCGCGCGGCTGCGGCGGCGATTCGACAACATCGTCGGGGTCAAGGAAACCACCAGGGACTTCGAGCACTTCTCCCGCGTGCTGCACCTGTGCGGGCGCGACACGCTGGTGTGGTCGGGCATCGAGCTGCTGTGCCTGCCGCTGCTCGCCCTCGGCGGGGCGGGCTTCGTCAGTGCCGTGGCCAACATCGCGCCGGCCGCGGTAGCCCAGATGTACGAGCACTGGACGGCCGGCGAGCAGGAAAAGGCCCGGGACCTGCACTACGGCCTGCATCCGCTGGTGGACCTGATCTTTACCGAGACCAACCCCGCCCCGGCGAAGTGGGTGCTGCAGCAGGCGGGATTGCTCGATTCGGGGTACGTCCGGCCGCCGCTGGCACCGGTGAGCGCGGCGGCGCAGGAGCGAATCGGCCACCTGCTGCGCGCCGGCGCGCCGGCGCGCCGGTGCTCGGCCCGCCGGTCGACGAGCTAGCGACATGACCCGGGCGGAATCAGCGAGACCGGAAGGACGAGGCACGTGGCGACCATGCTGAGCGAGGCGCTCGACTCACCGCCCGGGCTGCCCGGCCGGCTAGACCATTTCGTGGGCGGTGCCTGGTCGCCGAGCGCGGACGGCGCCACCTTCGCGGTCGCCGACCCGGTGCGCAACGCCCCGTATGCGCAGGCAGCGGCCGGCGGGGCGGCGGACGTTGACCGGGCCGTCGCGGCGGCGCACCGGGCGTTCACCGACGGGCCATGGCCCGGCCTGAAGGCCCGGGAGCGGGCCCGCATCCTGACCCGGATCGCCGACGGCATCGAGCAGCGCGGCGACCGCATCGCCGAGCTGGAGACCTTCGACTCGGGGCTGCCCATCACCCAGGCCCGCGGCCAGGCCCGGCGGGCCGCCGAGAACTTCCGGTTCTTCGCGGACATGATCGTGACGCTCAGCGAGGACGCCTACCGGACGGCTGACACTCAGCTCGGCTACGTGATCCGCAGGCCGGCTGGCGTGGCCGGGCTGATCACCCCCTGGAACACCCCGTTCATGCTGGAGACCTGGAAGCTCGCCCCGAGCCTCGCCTCGGGATGCACGGTGGTGCTCAAGCCGGCCGAGTGGACGCCCCTGTCGGCCAGCCTGCTGCCCGAGATCATGACCGAAGCCGGGCTCCCCGACGGCGTGTTCAACCTGGTGCACGGGATCGGCGAGGTCGCCGGCGCCGCGCTGGTCGACCATCCCCGGGTGCCCAGGATCTCCTTCACCGGCGAGACCGCGACCGGGCAGGTGATCATGGGGGCGGCGGCGCGCCACCTCAAGGGGCTGTCGATGGAGCTGGGCGGCAAGTCGCCCTGCATCATCTTCGCCGACGCCGATCTCGACACGGCTATCGACAGCGCCCTGTTCGGGGTGTTCTCGCTGAACGGCGAGCGGTGCACGGCCGGCTCGCGGATCCTGGCGCAGCGGCCGGTCTACGACGACCTGGTCGCGCGGCTCGCGCAGCGGGCGGCGCGGATCAGGGTCGGCCGGCCGGCCGACCCGGCCACCGAGATAGGCGCGCTCGTCCATCCCGAGCACTACGCGCGGGTCATGTCCTACGTGCAGGCGGGCCTCGACGAGGGAGCCAGGCTGGTGGCGGGCGGGCACCGTCCGGCTAACCTGCCCGCGGGCAACTACCTGGCCGCCACGGTGTTCGCTGACGTGCAGCCGCAGATGCGCATCTTCCGCGAGGAGATCTTCGGGCCGGTGGTGTGCGTCACGCCGTTCGACACCGAGGACGATGCGGTCGCGCTGGCCAATGACACCCGCTACGGCCTGGCTGCTTACATCTGGACCGAGAACCTGCGCCGCGGTCACCGCGTCGCCCACGCCATGGACGCCGGGATGACCTGGCTCAACTCGCACAACGTGCGTGACCTGCGCACGCCGTTCGGCGGGGTGAAGGCCAGCGGCCTGGGCCGCGAGGGCGGGCAGCACAGCCTGGACTTCTACGCCAACCACCACATCGTGCATGTAGCGCTCGACGACGCCGACGTCCCGAGGTTCGGGGCTGGTCGTCACCGACCTGGACCGGGCCCGCTGGTTCTGGGTGGAGCTGCTCGGCTTCGTGGTCACGCAGGCTGGCCCCGACGCGCTGTACCTGCGGGGCTACGACGAGCTGACGCACCACAACCTGATCCTGCGCGCGGGCGCCGAGCCCGCCGCCGGCCGGCTGGCGTTCCGCGTGCGCACGCCCGCTGACCTGGACCGGGCCGAGCAGTTCTACCACAGCCTGGGCTGCCGGGTGCGGCGGCTGCCCGCCGGGACCACGCCGGGCATCGGCCCGGCCGTCCGGGCCGAGGATCCGCTCGGCTTCACCGTGGAGTTCTTCCATGAGGCGGCGCAGGCGCCGCGGCTGCAGCAGCGCTATGACCTGCGGCGCGGCGCCGAGGTCGCGCGGATGGACCACTTCAACATCACGACGCCGGACGTGCAGGCGGCGTATGAGTACTACAGCTCGCTGGGCTTCGGCCTGTCCGAGACCATCGAGGACGGCCAGACCCTGTACGCCGCGTGGATGTACCGCAAGCAGACCGTGCACGACGTGGCCTTCACCGGCGGTGCGGGGCCTCGCCTGCACCACCTAGGGTTCTTCGCCCACGAGTCGCACCATGTCCTGCGGATCTGCGACATCCTCGGGTCCCTGCGAGAGGAAGGCCACATCGAGCGGGGCCCGGGCCGGCACGGGGTATCCAACGCCTTCTACGTCTACCTGCGCGACCCCGACGGTCACCGCGTCGAGATCTACACCAGCGACTACTACACCGGTGACCCGGACCATCCGGTGCTGCGCTGGGACGTCACCGACCCCCGGCGGCGCGACTTCTGGGGCCACGCCGTCATCCCCTCCTGGTACACCGAGGCCACCATCATGCTCGACCTCGACGGGAATGCGCGCCAGGTCACCGAGCAGCGGCAGACGGCCGAGTACGCGGTCGGCGCGGACGGATTCCCGGTCAGCCGCTAGGCCCGCGGCGGTGGCTCGTGCGGGCCTAGCGCGGCCGCGAGCAGGCGGGAGCTGGCGGCGGGATCATCGGGGAGCCTGATCACTACTCCCCCGGCCACGGCGCGGGCCTGGCGGGCCAGCTCGGTGGCGAGCTCCAGGCCCGCCTGCGCGCCGCTGGGTCCCGCTTTCTCCATGGTGCGCAGGGTCTCGTCGGGGACCGTCACTCCGGGGACCTCGTGGGCCAGGTAGT
>DATKRH010000156.1:0-4311 GCA_035532295.1 Streptosporangiaceae bacterium | reverse complement strand
TCGGCGCGCATCTGCGACGGCTCCCCGGCCAGGGCGACCCGGCCCTTCTCCAGCACGGCGACATGGTCAGCGAGGGCCAGGCCGCGCTCGACGTTCTGCTCGATGACGATCATCGCGACCCCGCGCCCGTTGATCTCGGTGAGCGTCTCGTACAGGCGGTCGACCGTGATCGGCGCGAGGCCGAGGGAAATCTCGTCGAAGATGACCAGCCGGGGATCGGCCATGAGGGCGCGGCCGATGGCCAGCATCTGCTGCTGGCCGCCGGACAGCGCGGCGCCGGAGTTCGACCGCGCTTCGGCGAGCGCGTCGAACAGCTCGTACACCGCGCCCAGCCGCCGCTCACGCTCCGTCGCCGATCTTGTGGCCCGGGCACCCAGCAGCAGGTTCTCCTCGACCGTGAGGTCACCGAAGACGCGCCGGCCCTCCATGCAGTGGGCGACCCCGAGCCGGACGATGTCATGGGACCGGCGGCCGTCGACCCGTTTCCCGTCGAACCAGATCTCGCCCACGCTGACCGGCAGCATCCCGCTGATCGCCTTGGCCGTAGTGGTCTTGCCGGCGCCGTTGGCCCCCAGCAGGGCGAGCACCTCGCCGTCTGCCACGGTGAAGGAGACGTCGTGGAGAGCGCGGAAAGCGCCGTACTGCGCCGCGACACCCTTGACCTCCAGCAGCGGCCGACCGGGACCGCTGGACCTGTCACGGGCCGGTGCGACCTCCTCCCCGCCGGAGGTCCCCAGGTAGACCGCGGCGACCTGCGGATCGGCGAGCACCGTGTCCGGGTCACCGGACACCAGCATGCGCCCGCCGTCGATCACGATGAGCCGGTCACAGCATTCCCTGATGACGTCGATGACGTGCTCGACGATCAGGATCGCGTCCACCTCCTGGCGGAGCGAGCGGATCAGCTCGATGAGCTCCCGCAGCTCGGACTCGACCAGGCCCGCGCCGATCTCGTCGAGGAGGAGGATCCGCGGGCGGACCGCGAGCGCGCGGGCCAGTTCCAGCCGCTTGAGGCGCAGCAGGCCGAGATCGGCCGCCGGGGTGTGCGCGAACTCGCTCAGCCCGCAGCGGGCGAGTATCCGCTCGCACTCCGCCCGCGCCGCCCGGCCCCGCCCCTTGGCACCGTGCAACTGGGCGACGAGCAGGTTCTCCATGCGTCATCTGGCCGAACGGCCGGGGGACCTGGTGCGTGCGGCCGATGCCGCGCCGGGGCCGCTGCTGTGCGCTGACGGCGGTCACGTCCTCGCCGAAGAGCTCGATCGTGCCGTCGCCCGAGATCGCGCCCGACAGCAGGCCGATGAGCGTGCTCTTGCCGGCCCCGTTCGGGCCGATCATGCCGAGCACCTCGCCGGGCCGCAGCTCAAGGTCGACACCGTCGACCGCGCGCACGCCCCCGAACGTCTTGCCGGCCCCGGCCGCCCGCAGCAGCGGCGACCCATCCCGTGCCGTCCCCGCGCCAGCTGGCCGGCGAGTGGCCACCGGAGCCGGGGCGTCTGCCGCAGCGGGCGCGGGCGCCGGAGCGGGGGCGTCTGCTACAGCCAGCGCAGCCGCCGGAGCCGGAGCGCCCGCCGGGGCTTCGGCGGGCACGGCGCCTGACCCGCCGTCGCCGGCAGGCCGCGCCCAGGCGGGGCCGTACCGCCGCCACCCGGCCCGGGCGAGCTTGCACCCGGTCCCCCACAGCCCGTCCGGCGCCAGCCGGATGATGGCGATGAGCAGCACACCAAGGATGGTGAGGTGTATCTCGGGGTAGTTGGCGAGCCGCTCGGAGAGCATGACCGAGATGCCCGAGCCGAGCAGTGGGCCGATGATCGTCCCCACTCCGCCGATGATGGCGGCGTTGACGGCCTCGATTGTCCAGTCCAGGGCGAACGACCCGCTGGGCTCGACGTAACCGGTCCGCTGCGCCTGGATGCCGCCGACGACTCCCATCACGAACGCCGCGATGACGAACGCGGTCAGCTTGGTGCGGAAGGTGCGCACGCCGACCCGCTCCGCCACATCCTCGTCGTCGCGGATCGCCCGCAGCCCGAGGCCGAGCCGGCTCCGGACCAGCCACGCCACGGTCAGCGTGATCCCGACCATGAGCGCGAGCGAGAGGAGGTACACCGTCTGCGCGGACGGCGCCGTGTCGGTCAGCGTGATGCCCTGGTTCCCGCCGAACCCGTTGTAGTTGGACATGAAGATGCCCAGCGCCTCTGCCAGGACGAGGGAGCCGATTGTGAAGTACAGGCCGCGGAACCGGAACATCGGCACGGACACAGCCAGCGCGAACACCACGGCGAAGAGCCCGCCCGCGAGGATCGAGGGGATCAGGCCGAGGCCGGCGGACACCGACAGTTTCGCGGTCGCGTAGGAGCCGACGCCGACGAACGCGGCGACGGCCAGCGACACCACGCCGCCGTAGCCCGCCATCAGGCTCCACGCCTGGGCCAGGGCGGCCAGCTGGGCGATCTCGAACGCCACCAGGAGCCCGTACTGGCTGGTGAGTCCGGGCACGGTGGCCAGGATGACGACGACGACGGTGGCCAGGACCGCTACTGCTCTGCGTCGCGTCATTGTGCCAGCACCCGCCCGAAGAGTCCCTGCGGCCGGAGCGACAGGACGATAAGGAAGGCCACGAAACCGATCAGGTCCCGGTACCCGTCGCCGAAGAAGGCACCGCCGACGCTCTCGATGACGCCCAGCATGATCGCGCCCAGCAGGGTGCCCTTCACCGATCCGAGCCCGCCGAGCACCACCACCGCGAACCCGGTGAGCAGGTAGGTCAGGCCGGAGGTCGGGGTGAAGTCGAAGGTGATGCCGACGAGGACCCCGCCCACGGCCGCGCAGGCGGCAGCGATGCCGTAGACGAAGACGCGGACCCGGGTCACGTTGACGCCCAGGCCGGCGGCGGCTTCGGAGTCCTCGGAACTGGCCCGGATCTCCCGGCCCAGCCCAGTCCGCTGGATCATCAGGTGGACCGCGCCGCAGAGCACCAGGGCGATCGCGAAGGAGATGACGTACATCGCCGGGACCCGCAGCCCGCCGATCGTAAGCGAGGCCGTGGCATAGGACGCCTGCAGTGTCTGCGTGTCCCCGGACCAGAACAGGATGTACAGGTTCTGCGCGATCACCGACAGCGCGAACGTGGTGAGGAGCGCGGGCTCGGGGCCCTTGGCCATGAGCGGTTCGAGGAGTCCCCGGTGGAGCGGGAGGACGATGACGACCAGCACCGGGGCGACGATCAGGATCGTCAGGCCAGCAGCGCGGTGTGATCCTCGCCGCCCCGCCCGTCCGCCCGCAGCTGGCGGAACAGCTGCTGGGTGATCGCGGTGAGCGGCAGGGGCACGTTGGCCTCCCCGCCGCCCGACAGCGCGATGCCGAGATCCTTGTGGTGCAGGTCGACCGTGAACCCCGGTGTGAAGGCATGGTCGAGGAAGTTGGCCCGCCGCACCTCCATCACCCGGTTGCCGGCCAGCCCGCGCGAGAGCACGTCGAGGATGGTCTCCGGGGCGGCCCCCCGAGCTTGGAGCCCAGCACCAGGGCCTCGCTGACCCCGGCGATCGTGATCGCGACCAGCACCTGGTTGCAGGCCTTCACGACCTGCCCGGCGCCCGCCGGCCCGGCGTGCACGATGCTGGCGCCCAGGACCTCGAAGACCGGCCTGGCCCGCTCGACGTCGGCGGCCTCCCCGCCGACCATGATGGACAGCGTCCCGGCCCGCGCGCCGACATCCCCGCCGCTGACCGGCGCGTCCAGCATCGCCGCGCCGCGTTCGCCCGCCCGGGCGGCCAGCTCCCGGCTCAGCGCGGGTGACACCGTGCTCATGTCGGCGATCAGGGAACCGGGCCGGGCGGCTGGCAGCAGCGCCTCCCCCACCACGGCGCGGACCGCGGCGTCGTCGGCGAGCATCGTGATGATGATGTCCGCCCGCTCGGCGACCTCCCCGGCGCTGCCCGCGCCGGCCGCGCCGAGGGCGACGAGCGCGTCCTGCGCCGGCCGGCTCCGGTTGTGCACGACCAGGTCAGCGCCTGCCGCGAGCAGGTTCTCGGCCATCGGGCGGCCCATCCTGCCCAGCCCGACAAACCCCACGATGCCGAACGCGTGCCCGGGGCGGCCCCCGGCCTGCCCCGCCGGTGCCTGCCCGGCCGGCTCGTTCATGCTCTGCTCCCGCGTGGTCGCCCGAGTGATTCCAGCCAGCCGAACGACTCCTCGGGGTTGCCCGTCGACGGCCGGTACTCCAGCCCCACGAAACCCTCGTAGCCCTTGCGGTCGAGGTGATCGAACACGAAGCCGTAGTTGATCTCGCCGGTCCCCGGCTCTCCCCGGCCC
>DATKRH010000155.1:0-27790 GCA_035532295.1 Streptosporangiaceae bacterium | reverse complement strand
CCGCCAGCCGGGCCTCCCGGCGGCGAGCAGCCGCCGACGCGGGAGAACCCCGAGGGGGGTTACGGCCCGCCTGCCTGACCCCGCCCTGCGACCGTGGTCACGAACGGGGGCGCGACCGCAAGCCGGTCCCAGGCGTCACAGCGGCAACAGTCACAATGTCAGTATGAGTAGGCCTAGCCTTGCATCTTGTCACTTGGCCGGGCTACCAGCTGACGGCAGACTGGGTCTCGGCGAACCGATCATCGGGACCGCCGGGTGAACGCAGGAGGGCACGGCTATGGGGCAGACGGCAGGCCAGCACCGGACACACTGGATCGGCGGCAAGCCGTGGACGGGCCAGTCGGCTCAGCGCGGCGACATCTATAACCCGGCGACCGGCCAGGTGAGCGGCACCGTGGACTACGCCAGCGCGGCTGAGGTCGACGCGGCGGTGACGGCGGCCGCCGGGGCCCTGCCGGGCTGGCGGGAGACATCCCTGGTCAAGCGGGTCGGCGTCATGTTCGCATTCCGCGAGCTGGTCAGGTCCCACCAGGCCGAGGTGGCCGCGCTGATCACGGCCGAGCACGGCAAGGTCACCTCCGACGCGGCGGGCGAGGTGGCCCGGGGGCTGGAGGTTGTCGACTTCGCGTGCGGGATCCCGCACCTGCTCAAGGGCTCGTTCTCCGAGAATGTCTCGACCGGGGTCGACGCGTACTCGATCCGCCAGCCGGTGGGCGTCGTCGCCGGTATCACCCCGTTCAACTTCCCGGCAATGGTGCCGATGTGGATGTTCCCCATCGCGCTGGCCTGCGGCAATACGTTCATCCTCAAGCCGTCGGAGAAGGACCCGTCCGCGTCCTTGCTGCTCGCGGAGTTGCTGGCGCAGGCGGGTCTGCCCGATGGCGCCTTCAACGTGGTGCACGGCGGCAAGGAGGCGGTGGACGCCTTGCTGACCCACCCCGGTGTCCGCGCCGTGAGCTTCGTCGGGTCCACGCCGATCGCCCGTTACGTGTCGCGGACCGGGACGGCCGCCGGCAAGCGAGTCCAGGCGCTCGGCGGCGCGAAGAACCACATGGTGGTGCTGCCCGACGCAGACCTGGACCTGGCCGCCGACGCCGCGGTCTCCGCCGGGTTCGGCTCGGCGGGCGAGCGGTGCATGGCGATCTCGGTCGTGGTGGCGGTCGACCCGGTCGCCGACGAGCTCATCGCCAAGATCACCGAGCGCGTCGCTAAGCTGCGGGTCGGTCCCGGCGATGACGCGGCCTCGGAGATGGGCCCGCTGGTGACCCGGGCGCACCGGGACAAGGTCGCGTCCTACCTGGAGTCCGGCGTTCAGGAGGGCGCGGTGCTCGCGATCGACGGCCGGGAGCATCCGGTGACCGGCGGCTCGGCCGACGGGTTCTGGCTCGGCCCGAGCCTGCTGGACCACGTCACGCCCGCGATGAGCTGCTACGCCGACGAGATCTTCGGGCCGGTGCTGTCGGTGGTCCGGGCCGGGAGCTACGCCGGCGCGCTGGAGGTCATCAACGGCAACCCCTACGGCAACGGGACGGCGATCTTCACCAACGACGGGGGCGCGGCGCGCCGGTTCACCCACGAGGTCGAGGTCGGCATGGTCGGCGTCAACGTGCCGATCCCGGTGCCGATGGCGTTCTACTCGTTCGGCGGCTGGAAGGCGTCCCTGTTCGGCGACACGCACGTGCACGGGACCGAGGGCGTGCACTTCTACACCCGGGGCAAGGCAGTCACCTCGCGCTGGCTCGACCCGAGCCACGGCGGCGTCAACCTCGGCTTCCCGGTCAACCAGTAGATCCGACCGATGGATGGGCACCCGCTCAGGGGAGACACAGATGACCGACCGCATAGCTGATCCGGCACGGGGCGCCGAAGTCGTCGCCATGGACCGGGCGCATGTGTTCCATTCCTGGTCGGCGCAGCAGGGCCTGAGCCCGCTGCCGATCGCCGCGGCCGAGGGCTCCTACTTCTGGGACTACGACGGCCGCCGTTACCTGGACTTTTCCAGCCAGCTGGTGAACACCAACATCGGGCACCAGCACCCGAAGGTCACCGCCGCCATCGCGGCGCAGGCGGCCAGGCTGGCCACGATCGCGCCGCAGCACGCCAACGAGGCCCGCGGCGAGGCGGCCACCCGGCTGGCCGGCCTGGCGCCCGCCGGGATGGAGAAGGTGTTCTTCACCAACGGCGGCGCGGACGCCAACGAGAACGCCATCAGGATGGCGCGGCTGCACACCGGCCGCGCGAAGGTGCTCAGCTTCTACCGCTCGTACCACGGCAACACCGGGGCGGCGATCGCCTCCACCGGCGACCCGCGCCGCTGGCCGAACGAGTTCGTGACCGGCCATGTGCATTTCTTCGGGCCCTACCTGTACCGGTCGGCGTTCTGGGCGACGACGCCGGAGCAGGAGTGCGAGCGGGCGCTGCAGCACCTGGAGCAGGTCATCCAGCTGGAGGGCCCGGCGACCATCGCGGCCGTGCTGCTGGAGACCATCGTCGGCACGGCCGGGGTGCTGATCCCGCCGCCGGGCTACCTGGCCGGGGTGCGGGCGCTGTGCGACCGGTACGGAATCGTCTACATCGCCGACGAGGTCATGTGCGGATTCGGCCGGGCCGGCAGCTGGTTCGCGTTTGAGCAGCATGCCGTCGTGCCGGACCTGATCACCTTCGCCAAGGGCTCCAATTCCGGTTACGTGCCGATCGGCGGCGTCATCATCTCCGACCAGATCGCGGCGACCTTCGACGAGCGCGTCTTCCCGGGCGGGCTGACTTACTCCGGGCATCCGCTCGGCTGCGCCTCCATCGTGGCGACCATCGACGCGATGCGGGAGGAGGGCATCGTGGACAACTCCGTCCAGATCGGCAACGAGGTGCTCGGCCCGGGTCTGCGCGAGCTCGCCGACCGGCATCCCGTGATCGGCGAGGTGCGCGGCCTGGCCGTGTTCTGGGCCCTGGACCTGGTCGCTAACCGCGAGACCCGGGAGATGCTGGCCCCCTACGGCGGATCCTCGCCCGCCATGAACGCCCTGGTCGCCGAGTGCAGGTCCCGCGGCCTGATGCCGTTCACCAACTACAACCGCCTGCATGTGGTGCCGCCCTGCACGGTGACCGAGTCCGAGGCCAAGGAGGGCCTGGCCATCCTGGACGAGGCCCTCGCCGTCGCCGACCGTTTCTATCAGGGCTAGCCGCTTGACCGCCATCGCCGCCGGCCGCGACGATGATCTCTATGCGTAGCACACCGCCGTTCCGCGCCGACCACGTCGGCAGCCTGCTCCGCCCGCAGCGACTGCTCGCCGCCCGAGACGACTTCGCTGCCGGGACCATCGACGCCGACGGGCTGCGGGCCATCGAGGACGCGTCCATCGCCGAAGTTGTCCGGATGCAGGAGGACGTCGGCCTGCAGTCCGCCACGGACGGCGAGTTCCGCCGCGCGTCCTGGCACATGGACTTCATCTACCAGCTCGGCGGCATCAGCAAGGCGCCGGGCAACCTGGCCGTGCGGTTCCAGAACCCGTCCGGCAAGATCGAGTTCACCCCGGCCGCCCTGCACGTGGACGGCAAGATCCGGATCGACCAGACGATCTTCGAGCGCGACTTCGCCTACCTGCGGTCGGTGGTGACGTCGGCGACGCCCAAGCTGACCATCCCGTCGCCCAACATGGTCCATTACCGCGGCGGGCCGGCCGCGCTTGACCCGGCCGTCTACCCGGAGATGGAGGAGTTCTGGAGCGACCTGTCGGCCGCTTATGCCGATGAGGTGGGACGGCTGGCGAAGCTGGGCTGTACCTACCTGCAGCTCGACGACACGAGCCTGGCCTATCTCAACGACCCCGCGCAGCGCGCCGAGATCGCCGAGCGCGGCGAGGACGCCGAGCACCTGCACCATCGTTATATCCGGCAGGTGAATGACGCCATCGCCGGCCGTCCGGCGGGCATGGCGGTGACCACTCACCTGTGCCGGGGCAACTTCCGGTCCTCGTGGGCGGCGCAGGGCGGTTATGACTTCGTGGCCGAGGCGCTGTTCAGCGAGCTGGCCGTGGACGGCTTCTTCCTGGAGTACGACGACGAGCGCTCCGGCGGGTTCGAGCCGCTGCGGTTCGTGCCGCCCGGCAAGATGGTCGTCCTCGGCCTGGTCACCACCAAGCGCGGCGAGCTGGAGAGCAAGGACACCCTCAAGCGGCGGATCGACGAGGCGGCCAAGTTCGTGCCGCTCGACCAGCTGTGCCTGTCCCCGCAGTGCGGCTTCTCCTCCACGGTGGAGGGCAACTCGCTCACCCAGGAGGAGCAGGTCGCCAAGCTCCGGCTCATCGTCGAGACCGCCCGCGAGGTCTGGGGCTGAGCGTCGGGGGGCCGAGGTCGGCGCCATCGCCCGGCTCCACGGGCCCCTTGACCAGCACGACGGGGCAGGGCGCGATGACGCCGCACGCCCCGCTGACCGGGCCGAGCGCCCGGCCCGCCAGCGGCCTGCGGCCGTCGACCCCCAGGACCAGCACGTCGGCCCGCCGGGCGGCCCCGGCCAGGGCCTGCGCCGGGTCGCCTTCGGCGAGCACGGTGCGGACCTGGATCTCGGGCGCCGGCTCGACCTGCCTGACCGTCTTGACGAGCAGGTCGCGGTAGGCCACCTCCAGTTGCTGGTGGTCGAAGGCGCCGGGCGCGGACAGGACGGGCTGCTGCCAGGCCAGCAGCGCGGTTACCTCGCCAGCCCGGCAGACGGCCTGGTCCAGCGACCAGCTCAGCGCCGCGACGCTGGCCGGCGAGCCGTCGACGCCCACCACGATCTCGTAGCTCATACGATGACACTACATAAAGCAACTCAGTGATTACACAGGGCCATCCAGCGGGGCTATCCAAGCACGGGCTGTCCAGGCACGGGCTGTCCAAGCACGGGCTGTCCAAGCACGGGGCTATCCAGGCTCTGCGTGGGCGGCGGCTAGGATTGCGGGACTGCACGGCACGCGGGCGGGCCAGGTCTTCCCTGCCCGGAACGGAGAGGCGGGTACGGAGTTGAGGCGTCCGTGAGCACGAACGACGGGGCCGTTGTCGGGGTCATCGACTACACCACCGGGAACTCCCGCAGCGTCACGCGGGCGCTCAATTTCCTGCAGGTCCCCAATCGCCTGCTGAGCTCGCCGGGCGATCTGGCTGGCGTCGACCGGATTGTCCTTCCGGGCGTGGGCGCGGCGGGCACCTCGATGGACTACCTGGAGGACGCCGGATGGCCCGCGGCGCTGGGCGAGCTGGTCGCGGCGGGCGACATGCCGTTCCTGGGCATCTGCGTGGGCCTGCAACTGCTCTTCGAGTCGAGCGCCGAGCAGGACGCGCGGTGCCTGGGCTGGCTGCCGGGCATGGTGCGGCCGTTCGACCGCGGGCAGGTGCGGGTCCCGCAGATGGGCTGGAACCAGGTACGCCCGCACTCCGGGCACCCGTTCGTGACCGGGATGCCGGCTGACGACTACTTCTATTTCGTCAATTCCTACTACGCCGAGCCCGGGAACGCCGCCGACGCGGCCGCGATGACCGAGTACGGGGTGCCGTTCGCCTCGGTCATCGCGCGGGGGAACATCATGGCGACGCAGTTCCACGTCGAGAAGTCGGGGAAGCTGGGGCTGGAGCTGCTGCGCCGGTTCGCCGGCCTATCCCGGGGCGAGCTGTGCTGACCGCGCGGCTGATCGCCTGCTTCGACGTGGTGGACGGCCGGGTGACCAAGGCGCGCCGGTTTCAGGACAACATCGACGTCGGGGACGCGAGCGAGATCGCCGCGGCGGTGTACGCCGACGGGATCGACGAGGTTATCTTCTACGACATCCTGGCCAGCGCGCAACGGCGGCAGGCGGACCTGGCCACGATCGAGGCGGTCGCCGCACAGGTGTTCGTGCCCCTGACGGTCGGCGGCGGGATCCGCTCGGTGGCCGACATGCACGCCGTGCTGGAGGCCGGCGCGGAGAAGATCTCGCTGGACTCCATGGCGGTGCGCAACCCGGAGATCATCGCCGCGGGGTCGCGCGAGTTCGGCCGGCAGTGCATCGTGCAGTCCATGCAGGTCAGGCAGGTTCCGCCGGCCTCGGGCCTGCCGAGCGGCTACGAGGTGATGATCGACGGCGCGCGAGTGGCCACGGGCCTGGACGCGGTCGCCTGGGCGCGGCGCGGTGAGGAGCTCGGCGCCGGCGAGATCGTGGTCAACTCCATCGACCAGGACGGCACGCACCAGGGCTACGACCTGGACATCACCCGCGCGATCGCCGGCGCAGTGAACCTGCCGGTGATCGCCTCGGGCGGCGCCGGGTCGGCCGACCACGTCGCGGCCGCGTTCACGCAGGCACACGCGTCGGCGGCGATCATCAGCTCGCTGCTGTACTCCCCCCGGATGGAGCGCACTATGCCGGTCGGCGACATCAAGGCCGTGCTCGCCAAGGCCCACGGCCTGCCGGTCCGGCCCGCCGCCTGAGTCGCGGCACCTCCGGTCGCTGTCGCCTGACATGACGGAGTGCTAGGGACTGGGGGGCAGGCCGCGCTCGACCTGACGCACGGTTACCTGAGTCAGGTGCAGTTCTCCGGTCAGGCCGTCCAGCACCGCCTGGCCATCGATGGCGCCGCAGCTGAACAGGTCGATGGCGATCAGGTTCTCCTCGGGCCAGGTGTGGATGCTCAGGTGCGACTCGGCGAGGATGAGGACCAGCGTGATGGCCCCGTTCGGGAAGACGACGTGGCTGGCGTCGAGCACGTGGCCGCCGCCCGCGGCGACCGCGGCGCTCGCCAGCGTCGTCAGCGCGGCCACGTCGGTGACCGGCGACTCGGGGGTGCAGTGCGCGTCGATGGCGTAGAGCATTTTCGGGGCCGCCGCCTCGTGCCGCCTCAGCTCGGCGTAGCTGCGCGCTGCGTCTGTGCCCGGCATGCTGTGGGAGAATACCGTATGGCCTGCTCATCGGCGGGCCCGCCGGGCGGGGGACCGGGATAATGACGACGGACCAGGATAGAAGACACAGCTGATGGATGTGGACGCAGTCGTCGCCGAAGTCACGGCGGCGGTCGGGCTGGCCGAGGGCGAGGCGGGGGTCCGCGACATCCTGGCCGCGGTGCTGAGCGCAGAGCCGGCGGCGGTCCGCGAGATCAGCCGCCTGGCCGAGCTGCCGGTTCCGATCGTCGCCGCGGCCTGCAACGAGCTGCGCAAACGGGACGTGGTGGATAACACCCGCCCGGTCCGGCTGACGGCCGCCGGCCGCGCGGCCCTGGCGGCCGGGCAGCCGGACCTGCATGTCGGCTGCCCGGTCTGCGCGGGCCGCGGCGTGGTGCTCCCCGACACGGCAGCCGAGCTGGCCGCCGAGGTCGAGCTCGCGGCGGTCGGCGCGCCCGACGCTAAGCCGGAACTCGACCAGACGCACTGCACCGTCGCCACGAAGCTCAACCGGGTACTGCGGCTGCACGCGGCCCACGCCCTGGCCGGGCAGCGGATCCTGGTGCTCGGTGACGACGACCTGATCAGCGTGGCGATCGCGGCCTTCGCCGCCTGGTCGGGTCATCCGGCGATGGTGCGCCGCCTCGCGGTCATCGATGCCGACGCCGACGTCCTGGCCTGGATCGGGAAGCAGGCCGCCCGCAGCGGGCTGACCATCGACCTGATCGAGCACGACCTGCGCGCCCCGGTCCCCGGTGAGCTGGTCGGCGGGTTCGACGTGGTGCTGACCGACCCGCCCTACACCGTCGCCGGCGCCCAGCTGTTCTTGTCCCGCGCCGTCGCCGCGCTGGCGCCCGAGCCCGGCCGGCACATCTTCTTCTCGTTCGGTGCGCGCAGGCCCGAGGAGACCGCGGCCGTCCAGCTGGCCATCGCCCAGATGGGGCTGGCGGTCAGGTCGCTGACCCCCAATTTCAACGAGTACATCGGGGCCGGGGTCCTGGGCGGCACCAGTCACCTGTACCACCTGCGCAGCACGGCTGCCGCCCGGCCGCTGATCACCGGCGTGCACGAGGGCGCCCTGTACACCGCCGATGGCCGCACCGTGGCGCTGCGGCCCTACCGGTGCGCCGGCTGCCAGTCCGTGCACGAGGTCGGGCCGGGCGGTCGCTGGCCGCGCATCGCTGACCTGCAGGCGGCGGGCTGCCCGGACTGCGGCGGCGCGATCTTCCGGCCGATGGCGCTGAAGCCCCGATGACGGGAGGGGCCCCGATGGCGCTGAAGCCCCGATGACGGGAGGGGCCCCGATGACGGGAGAGGCCGGGGCGGCCGGACCGTTCCTGGTCAGGGGTGCGAGGGAAGAGGACATCGACGCGATCGTCGGGTTCGAGATCGACATCGCCGTGGTGTCCTTCGCCGACGAGGCCGTCACTGATCCGGCGCTGCACCGCCGCCGGGTGTCCGGCTCGCTGGGCAAGCCCGGCGAGATCACCCTGGTCGCTGTCGCCGAGCGGGAGCCGGGCGTCGTGCTCGGCTGGGCCTGGCTCTCGGCGCGGACCAACTCGCTGACCGGGGCGAAGTACGGCAACTTCAGGTCGCTGGCGGTCGCCGAGATTCCCGGCCGCAGCCAGATCGGCGAGCTGCTGCTCGCTGCCGTCCTCGAGGCGGCGGAAACGGGCGGCCTGACCCAGCTGACCGGCAAGGTGCACGCCGGCAACCTGGGCATGCGGGCGCTGTACCGGAAATTCGGCTTCACCGCCATGCACCTGACCATGGAGCGGCGCCTCGGGCCAGCGTCATGATCAAGTGCGTGGTCTGGGACATCGACAACACGCTGCTGGCCGGGACCTACCTGGAGTCCGGTCCGCGGCCGCCCGAGCCCGACCCGGAGCTGCTCAGGGTGCTGCGCGAGCTCGATCACCGGGGCATCGTGCACGCCCTGGCCAGCAAGAACCCGCCCGAGGCCGCCGACTACGTCGCGACCGTGACGGGCGTGCCGTTCGCCGCCGCCGAATGCGGCTGGGGCCGGAAATCGGACGCGCTGCGGCGGATCATCGACGACCTGGGCCTCGGCGCGGAGGCGGTGGCCTTCGTGGACGACGACCTGCTGGAGCGCGCGGAGGTGTCGGCCGCGCTGCCCGAGGTGCTCGTGCTGCTGCCCGAGGACGCGGCGGACGCTCCGAGCTGGCCGGAGTTCAGCCCCGCCGTCATCACCGCGGAGGGCCGCCGCCGCGGCGAGATGTACGCCCAGCGGCGGCGCCGGCAACAGGAGGCCCGGGCCTTCGGCGGCTCGCGCGACGACTTCCTGCGGAATGCCGGCACCCAGGTGATCATCGCTCCGGCCGACCTGGTTGACGTGCCGAGACTGCATGAGCTGTCGGTGCGCACGCACCAGTTCAACACCGCGGGCGCTCCGGCCGGCGAGGACGAACTGGCCAGCCTGCACGGCTCGGCGGGGCACCGCCTGATCGCCGTCCGGCTGCGTGACCGGTTCGGCGATGACGGGATCGTCGGCGGCGCGCTGATCGACCGGGGCGAGGCGAACGACAGCGGCGTTCCGCCAGGCCCCGGCGCGGCCCGGTGCTGGACGGTGTCGCTGCTGATGATGTCGTGCCGGGCCCTGGGCCGGGGCGTGCTGGACGCACTGCTGGCCGCGCTGTGCCAGCGGGCGGCCGGCGACGGGGCCGGGGAGCTGCGGATTCCGTGCCTGGTCACCGACCGGAACGTGCCGTTGCGGCTGGCGCTGGTGGCCGCAGGCTTCCGGGCGAGCCCCGCGGCGCAACCGGGGCCGCAGCCGGGGGAGCCCGCGATGTTCGCCCGCCAGCTGACGGGGCCGCTGCCGCTGCCCGCCTTGCCGGACTGGGCAACCGTGGCGGACTGGCCGTGACCGCCGACGAGGCCGGGAACGGCGCTCCGGCCGGCGAGGTCGGCGAGGTCGGCGAGAACGTCCTGGCTGAGCTGCGGGTCCTGCTGAGCCGGGTGACCGGCAGAGCGCAGGTGGCCTTCATCGCGCCGGAAACGGCCCTGTTCGGCGACGGGGTCGGCCTGGACTCGCTCACCGGCACGCTGCTGCTGGTCGAGGTGCAGCACCGGTTCGGCGTGGACGTGGCGGCCGAGGACCTGAACCTCGACTGCCTGGCGACGCTCGCCACCCTGGCCGTGTTCGTCAGCCAGCGGCTCCCCGCGCGCGATTCGCGTTAGCCGCCGCCGGCACCCCTCGTTACATAAAGTACCGGCAGGTAATCTTTTTCCTGGAGGTGGCGTTATGCCAGCAGTTTACGCCGTCGACGCATGCCGGACCCCCGTCGGCAAGATCAAGGGCGCGCTATCGGGCGTCCGGCCCGATCACCTGACCGCCGAGGTGCTGCGCGCGCTCATGGCGCGCAGCGACTGGCTGGATCCGGCCGCGATCGACGACGTGTACTGGGGTGCCGCCAACCAGGCCGGCGAGGATAACCGCAACGTGGCCCGGATGGGCGTGCTGCTGGCCGGCCTCCCGGTGGAGGTGCCCGGCGCCACCGTGAACCGGCTGTGCGGCTCGGGGATGGAAGCCATTTCCGCCGCCGCCCGGGCAATTGCCGCTGGTGAGCTCGATATCTGCATCGCCGGCGGGGTCGAGTCCATGACCAGGGCGCCGTTCGTGCTGCCGCGCTCGGCCGAGCCGTTCGCGCGGGAGTCCGGGGTGGCCGACACCCGGCTCGGCTGGCGGCTGGTCAGCCCGCTGATGCAGGAGCTGTACCCGCCCATCAGCCTGGGGGAGACCGCCGAGAACGTCGCCGACCGTTACGGCGTGGGCCGCGAGCGGCAGGACGAATTCGCGCTCGCCAGCCATCAGCGCGCCGCCGCGGCCGCCGCGGCCGGGCGGTTCGATGCGGAGCTCGTCCCCGTCACGGCGCCGCAGGGCGAGGTGACCGCCGACGAGGGCATCAGGCCCGGCCTGACGCTGCCGGAGCTGGCGGCCAGGCGTCCCGCCTTCCGCCCCGGCGGGACAGTGACGGGCGGCAACTCCTCGCCGCTGAATGACGGTGCCGCGGCCCTGCTGCTCATGTCTGAGCGGGCCATGACCGCCGCCGGGGCGCAGCCGCTGGCCAGGTACGTCGGCACCGCCGCCGCGGGCGTGCACCCGGACTACATGGGGATCGGTCCGGTCCCGGCGATGACCAAGGTCCTGGCCCGGGCGGGCTGGCAGGTCGATGACCTCGACCTGATCGAGGTCAACGAGGCCTTCGCCGCGCAGTCCGTCGCGGTGCTGCAAGAGCTCAAGCTCGACCCCGCGCGGGTCAACGTCAACGGCGGAGCGATCGCCATCGGCCACCCGCTGGGCTGCTCGGGGGCCCGCATCACCACGACCCTGCTGCACGAGCGGCAGCGCCGCGGCGCCGCCAGGGCAGCCGCGAGCATGTGCATCGGCGTCGGCCAGGGCATCGCCACCCTCTGGGAGGCCCCCTAGCCGGGCATGCGCCGCGGTCTGGGCCTCGCCGCCGTGACAGCCTCGGCCAGTCACCCGAACGCGATGCCGCCGGTGTCTGCCTCGCCGCCGTCGGGCCGGATCAGGTAGCCCTCATAGCCGTCGAGTCCGGCCAGCACGGCGAGGACCGCGTCGCCGCCGACCGCCAGCGCGGTCGCGAACGCGTCGGCGAAGGCCAGGCTGGGACCGGTGACGGTGGCCGACGCGGCCTGGCTGGACGGCTGCCCGGTGAACGGGTTGACCAGGTGCAGGCCCCGCTCATAGCTGCCGGAGGTGGCGACCGCCGTGGTGACCTCGATAACGGCGGCGAGGGCGTCGGCGCGCCAGGGATGCCGGATGCCGATTCGCCAGCTCTGGCCTGGCTCGGGCGCGCCGAAGACAGCGATATCGCCGCCGCCGTTGACCATCGCGGCCGCCATGCCCGCCGCGCGCAGGATGTCGAGCGCCTGCTCCACCGCCCAGCCCTTGACCAGGCCCGTCGGATCGACGCCGCCGGGAATCGACCACGGGTCGAACCAGCCGCCGGATGCCCGCCGCGCTTCCTCGCACAGGTCGAGTACCTGCGCGACTTCCGCGGGCAGCTCGCCCAGGGTGGCCGCCCCGCGCCGCAACCGGCTCACCGGGCTCTGCGGATCCCAGGTGCTAAATACCCGGTCCGCCCGGTGCAAGGCGGCGCAGGCAGACCCGATCGCCCGCGCCGCCGACTGCGCCGGCTGGCTGCCCGGCACGACGGAGAACGACACCACCGTGCCCATGACCGCCTCGGCGTGACTGACCGCCGGCGTGTCCGTGGCCATCACTCCCGCTGTCTGAGATGGGGCTGTCTGAGATGGGGCTGTCTGAGATGGGGCTGTCTGAGATGGGGCTGCCTGCGGTCGGGTGTCCGAGACCAGGCTATTTGACGTGCAGCTTGTCGAGCGCCGCCTGCAGGGACGCGGCGTAGGCCTCGCTGGTGTAGGTGGCGCCGCTCACGCCGTTGATCCTGGCCGTCTGCGTCGACAGCACCTCCGAGCGCAGCATCGGGATGGCCTGGCTGGCCAGCTGCTGCGAATACTGCTCAGCCACCTGGATGACCGGCACCGTGACATCGGTGATGCGGTTGCCGCGCACCGAGACCTTGACGGCCAGCTGCCCGTAACCGTATTGCTCGGTGGCGCCCACCGCGCTGCGCATGCCAGCCGGTCCGGCAGGCACGCTGGCTGACCCGGCCGAGCGTGACTTGCGGGCCGTCGCGCCGGTCTGCCCCGTGCCCGGGCTCTGCCCGTGGCTGCCGGACGCGGTCTGGCTGGCCGGGCTGGCCAGCGCGGTACCGGTGAGCGGCCGGGTGTGGAAGGACAGCATTCCGACCAGCCCCGCGGCCGTGCCAGCGAGGACGAACAGCGGCGCCCGCTTCATGTGCTCCGTCTCCTCATTCGGGAAGCCCGCGCCGTCATAGCGCGAAGGCCTCGTGGTGAACTGACTCGTCGGGAATCCCGAGATTCCGCGCGATGGTCACGAACTCGGCGACGAATCCCTCGGGACCGCACACGAAGACGTCGCGCTGATCCAGGTCGGGAACGAGCCGGATCAGCGAACGTTCGTCCAGCCGTGCGTCCGCCCGGCTGCCGACCAGCTCGTGCAGCTGGCCCCGGCGGTGCTTCACCAGCTCGCTGACCTCCCGGCGGAGAACGAGATCCGCCTCGCGGCTGGCCCGCAGGATCACCACGGGCGCGCTGCCGCGCGGCAGGTCTTCCAGCAGTGACCGCAGCGCCGTGACGCCGATGCCGGCGGCTACCAGCAGCGCCCCCGGCCGCTGCTGCGCATGCCGGGTGAAGGCGCCGTACGGCCCCTCAATGGCCACCAGCGTACCGGGCCGGAGCCGGGCCATCGCCGCCGAATGGTCGCCCACGCTCTTCACGGTGAGCCTCAGGTGCGGCGGCCTGGGCAGCGCCGACAGCGAGTAGGGGTGCGCCTGCCACCACATGTCCCTGGTCAGGAACCGCCAGCAGAAGAACTGGCCGCCGGACACAGCCAGCTTGTCGAGGTGCCAGCCGCCGAGGATGACGGAGGTGACGCCGGGGCCTTCGCTGCGGACTTCCACGACGTGCAGCCGGTGGCGCAGGCTGCGGGCGATGGGCAACCCGAACCGGTAGCCCAGCACCAGGCCCGCGGTCGCGATCCAGGCCGCCGACCATACGGCCTGGGTGGCGGGATGCCCGACGAAGGACGGCCCGAGCACGATGACATGCGCGAACGAGATGGCTAGCGCCAGGTACATGTAGAGATGGACCAGCCACCACGTCTCGCGCCGCAGCCGCCGGCGCACCGCCCGGACGGAGATGGCGCCGGCCAGGCACATCAGGCCCAGCGCCACCGTAGCCGACAGGACGTCCGGGTAGCTGGTGATGAGGGTACCCACCTGGTGCCCGAGGCCGCTGCGGGCCGCCTGCGCGTAGCCGACGGTGATGAGCACCGCATGGGCGATCAGCAAGCTGATCGGCCAGGGCGCCAGCCGCCGGTGCCAGCGCAGCAGGCCATCCTGGCCCAGCACCCGCTCGACGAACGGGATGCGGCTCACCAGGAGCACCATGACGAGGGCGAGGTAGGTGCCGACGAGGCCGGTGAGGCTACCGGCGAACGTCGCCAGGCCGCCGGTTGCGGCCAGCTGGCTGCCGGTCTCCGCCGTGATCGCCAGGCCCACGGTCAGGCCCAGCCCCGTGCCCACCACCACCAGAGCCGTCTTCACGAGGGCGGGCCTGGGCGGCGCCGACCCCGTGGCGGCCACGTTGCGGCGTTTTCCGGCTCGGCCCGTGGTGGCGGGCGAACCGTCGAAGCTGGCCGTGCGAACGCTCATGTCGCCAGAAGCTGCCAGGAGAAGCTGCCGCGCGGATGTGCGAAACCTCTGGATGCGCTCTGAAGCGGCTGGCCGTCCGCTGATCACCTCGACGCTTTGCCAAAAATTGGTCTTGCCATGACCATTGGCAGGCATGGCGGCCTGCCGGACGGCGCCGCCCCGGATTAGCTCGGTACGATTCGGCCGGGGGAGCCGGGCCGCGCGGGCGCGCGGGCCTGGCGGCCCCGGCCGGTCCTCGTGCCTACGCTGCAGTGCCGACGGGAGCGCCGCATGGCGGTCACGCCCACCTTCCCGAGCCGTGAGTCGCTGCGCAGGCTCCGGTTCCGGCCGCTGGACGCGGTGGTCGGCCTGGGCGTCTTCCTGCTGGTCTACGCCGTGGTCCGGGTCGGCGCGAGCGCGCAGGTGCCCTTTCATCCCGGTCGCTCGGCCGCCACCATCAGCTCCTCGCCGGCGGAGCTGCCCTATTACGCCGCTCGCAGCCTGCTGCGGATGTTCGTCGCGCTCTTCTTCTCCTACGCTTTCAGCCTGGTTTACGCCTATATCGCCGCCCGCAGCCGCCGCGCCCGGCGGGTCATGATCCCGGCGCTGGACATTCTCCAGTCCGTCCCCGTACTCGGCTTCCTGGCCGTCACCGTGGCCTTCTTTACCGGCCTGTTCCGGGGCTCCGAGCTGGGCCTGGAGGCCGCATCGATCTTCGCCGTCTTCACCTCGCAGGCCTGGAACATCACGTTTTCCTTCTATCACTCGCTCATGAGCCAGTCCCGGGAGCTCAACGAGGCCAGCAGGCTGATGGGGCTGTCCAAGTGGAAGCGGTTCTGGGCCGTCGACGTGCCCAGCGGCGCGATCGGGCTGGTGTGGAACGGCATGATGAGCTTTGGCGGCAGCTGGTTCTTCCTGACCGCCTCCGAGCTCATCACCATCAACTCCCGCAGCTACGCGCTGCCGGGCGTCGGGTCCTACGTCGGGGTGGCCGAGGCGCGCGGCCAGCTCGGCCACGTGGGGCTCGGCATCCTGACCATGATCGTCATGATCCTGGTGGTCAACTTCTTCTTCTGGCGGCCGCTGGTCGCCTACGTGGAGCGGTTCCGCGTCGAGCAGTCGGAGTCTGGCGCCAAGCCGCGCTCGATGGTGCTCAGCGCCCTGCGCCGGTCAAGCTGGCCGGCCGCCCTCGGGCGGGCCCGGCGCCTGGTCGCCGAGCCGGCGAACCGGGTGATGACCGCGGTGGCCGGCATCGATGATCAGAGCCTGGAGATCCATGCGGCCCGGCGTCGCGCCGGCGATATCGCGTTCCTGACGGTCGTCGGGGTCGTGCTGGCCTTCGGCCTGGCCAGCATGCTGGCCTATATCGGGCACGGGCCGCAGGGGCTCGCGGTTCTCGGGCGGGCCTTCGGCCTGGGCTTCCTCACGTTCCTGCGAGTAGTGGTCGTAGTCGCGGTGTCATCGGCCATCTGGATACCCGTCGGCGTGTGGATCGGCTTCAGCCCGCGAGTCGCGCAGTACATGCAGCCAGTGGTCCAGGTCCTGGCCAGCTTCCCGGCGAACTTCGTGTTCCCCTTCGCCATCGTTATCTTCCTGGATCTGGGGATCAGCCTGAACTTCGGGTCCATCGCGCTGATGGCCCTCGGCACGCAGTGGTACGTCCTGTTCAACGTCATCGCGGGCGCCAGCGCCGTGCCGTCGGACCTGCGGGAAGTGACGGAGAACCTCGACGTGCACGGCCGGGAGCGGTGGCGCCGGCTGATCCTGCCGGGGATCTTCCCGGCCTACGTGACCGGCGCCATCACGGCGGCGGGCGGGGCCTGGAACGCTTCCATCGTGGCCGAGATCGTCCGGTACAACGGGCATGTGCTGACCGCCAGCGGGCTGGGTAGCTTCATCGCCGAGAACACCGGCAACCTCCCGTCGCTGCTGGCCGGGCTCCTGGTCATGGCCGTCTATGTGACCGGGCTGAACGCGCTGCTCTGGCGGCGGCTGTATAAGCTCGCGGAGACGAGGTTCGCCCTGCAATGACCGATTCCGGCCCGAGTGATGCTGTCGCGAGTGATGCTGTCGCGAGCGAGCCGCTGATCAGCGTTCGCTCGCTGAGCAAGTCCTTCGAGGGCCCCGGCGGCCGGCCGCTGCCGGTGCTGGACAACATCAACCTGGACGTGGCCGAGGGCGAGTTCGTCGCCCTGCTCGGGCGCAGCGGAAGCGGTAAGTCGACCTTGCTGCGCTGCATCGCGGGGCTGATGGCGCCGACGAAGGGCCAGGTGCTGTTCCGCGGCGCGGCCCTGACGGGCAGCAACCGGGATACCACGATGGTCTTCCAGACCTTCGCCCTCATGCCGTGGCTCACGGTCCAGCAGAACGTGGAGCTCGGGCTGGAGGCCCGCGGGGTCGCGCCGGCGCAGCGCTCGGAGCGGGCGCTGCGCGCCATCGACCTCGTCGGCCTGGACGGCTACGAGTCGGCCTACCCGAAGGAGCTGTCGGGCGGCATGCGCCAGCGCGTCGGGTTCGCCCGGGCGCTCGTCGTGGAGCCCGCGGCGCTGCTGATGGACGAGCCGTTCAGCGCCCTCGACGTGCTGACGTCGGAGAACCTGCGCGGGGAGCTGCTGGAGCTGTGGGAGGGTCAGCGATTTCCGACCAAGACCATGGTGATGGTCACGCACAACATCGAGGAAGCGGTGCTGCTGGCCGACCGGATCCTGGTGCTCGGCACCAATCCGGGCCGGATCCGCTCGGACCTGCGCAACCCGCTGCCCCGGCCGCGCCGCCGCCGCACCCCGGAGTTCGAGGAGCTGGTGGACCAGATCTACCGGATGATGACCCAGCGCGAGGCGGCGCCGGCGGCGGCGCCGGCCGGCCGCGGCGGCCGCGGGACCGTCAGCGACACGCCGCTGCCCCCGGCCACCGTGGACGGGCTGTCGGGCCTGGCGGAGGTCATGCTCGGCCGGCATGGCGGCGCGGCCGACCTCGCTGACCTGGCCGACAGCCTGGGCCTGGAGGTCGATGACCTGCTGCCGCTCGTCGACGCGCTGCTGCTGCTCGGGTTCGCCGAGCTGCACGATGACCGGCTGGAGCTGTCCGCCGCCGGGCGGGTGTTCGCCGGCGCGAGCATCCAGGACAGCAAGCAGATCTTCGCCCGGGCGTCGCTGGATCACGCCCCCCTGGTCCGCACCATCTACCGGGCGCTGCGCGGCAGCCTGGACGGCAACCTGCCGGCCGGGTTCTTCACCGACATCCTGCGGACCAGCTTCAGCGAGGAGGATTCGGCGCGGCAGCTGGACGTCGCCGTGAACTGGGGCCGGTACGCGGAGCTCTACGCCTTCGACGCGGCGCGGGGCCTGATCATCCGGGAGGACGAGGGCATCGGCGCCGCCCTGGCCGATGACGTCCAGGTCGCCCGGCGCGGCGCCCTGGTCGTCTACCTGGGTGCCGCGCCGGGGTCCGGAAAGACGTTCACCATGCTCCGGGAGGGCCGGGCGCTGCGGTCCCAGGGTGAGGACGTCGTGATCGGCTACGTCGAGACCCGCGGCAGGCCGCGCACCATCGAGGCCATCGGCGGCCTGGAGATCGTGCCGCCGCTGGCCGACTCCGGCGACCTGGACACCGGCGCGGTGCTGGCCCGCAAGCCGGCCGTCGTCCTGGTCGATGACCTCGGCCGGCACGTCGGCGCCATCGGGGCGCTGCGCTACGCGGGAATGGACGTCATCAGCACGGCCGACGTGGCGGATGTCCAGCGCGTGGCCGCGGCCGTGCGGGAGATCACGGGCCGCGCGCCGACCGCGAGCGTGTCCGACGAGATGCTGGCGGACGCCGACGAGGTCCAGTTCGTCGACAGCTCGCCTGAGGCCCTGCGCAAGCGGCTGGGGCACGGCAACATCTACCCGCCCGATCAGGTCAGCGCGGCGCTGGCGAGCGAGTTCCAGACGCCGCGCCTGGCGGCGCTGCGAGAGCTCGGCCTGCGGCTCATCGCCGACACGCTGCCCGCGCCGGCCGGCGCCCGGGCCCGCGAGCCGCAGGACGTCCTGGTGGTCGTCAGCGACCCGGACCGAGCCGAGGCGCTCGCGGCGCACGGGGTCCGGCTGGCCAGGCGCGGCAGCGCGCGCTGCTCGGTGCTGCTGCTCGGCCCGGCGCCGCGGCGGGCAGCGGCCGCGGTCGCGATCCGGCGGTCCGCCACGGCGGCCGACGCCCGGGAGATAGAACGAACTGGCGATGCGGCGACCGTCATTCCGCAGTCAGTCCGGGAGACCGGTGCGCGCCACCTGGTCCTGGCCGCCCGGCCGCCCCGCCCGCTGGACCGGCTGCGCGGCAGTGCCATCGAGCGGCTGCTCGTCCAGCTTCCCGACGTGGACCTGCACATCCTGACCGGCGCGCCGGGCGGCGGCGCGCCGGGCACGCAAGGGGCGGGGGCCATGCCCGGAGCTAAGACTGGCGCCGGCGCCGGGCTCGCCGCCCGCCCGCCGCGCGCCCCGATCCGGATCTATCTGGGCTACGCCCGTGGCTGCGGAACGACGACCGCCATGCTCGAAGAGGCGGTGCGGCGGCGGTCCCGCGGCGCCGACGTGGTGGTCGCGGCCGTCGAGGCGCGCGGTCGCGAGGAAGTCAGCGTCCTGCTGGACGGCCTGGAGCAGATCGGCGACGGGACCAGCCTGGACACCGACGCGGTCCTCGCCCGCCGGCCGGAGGTTGTGTGCCTCGACGAGGTATCGGCGATGACGATAACGGGGGAGAGTCGCCTGGTCGCGGCCCGGCGCCTAGCCGACGCGGGTATCGCGGTGGTGGCCACCGCCCACCTCGGCGGTGTCCTGGACGAGGCGTCGCTGCTCGCCCTGGCCGACGAGATCGAGCTCGTGGACGTGACGCCTTCCGCCCTCATCGACCGGGTCCGGCGCGGCGAGATCGTCCCGCCCGCGCAGATCGAACCCGCGCAGATCGAGCAGGCTCTCGCGACGGACTACGCCCCCGCCGGGCTGACCGAGCAGCGCGAGCATGCCTTCCGAATCGTGGCCGAGCACGGCGAGCGGCGGCTGGCCGCCTACCGGCAGGACGATCCGCGGGCCGTCGGCGCGCAGGCCCGGCCCGGCATCCTGGCCTGCGTCGCTCCCCGGCCCGGCATGGAGCAGCTGATCCGCAGGTCGGCCGCGCTCGCGGCCCAGGTCGACGGAGAGTTCCGCGCGGCGACCGTGGCGGACGCCGGGCCGGGCGGCGACGAGGCGGCCCTGGTGAGCGCCTACTCGGCGCTGGTGGCGCGGCTCGGCGGCGAGCTGGCGGTCCTCACCGGAGCCAGTCCCGCCGCCGCGCTGGCCGAGTACGCGCTGCGGCATCGCACCTCGGAGATGGTGCTGGCCCGCAACGATAACAACCGGCCCGGCCGCTATCCCGTCCTGCGCGAGCTGACCAGGCGGGCCGCCGACCTGGAGCTGCACGTCCTGCCCGCCGAGCCCGCCGGCTAGCGGATCGGGCCGTTATCCCTGATGAGAGGGCAGCGGATCAGATCGCCGGCGGTGATGCTGCTAGGCGCCGGAGACGGCTGTGCTGCTAGGCGCCGGAGACGGCGACGACCCCGTGCAGCGTGCCGGTGATCACCAGGCCGCCGGACAGCGACGGTGAGACGAAGTGCGGCAGGGCGGAGCCGAGGCCGATCTGCTGCCGGACCCGCCCGGTCGCCTCGCTGAGCTCATAGAGGGTCCCGGAGGTCCAGTCGGCGACCCAGACGGCACCGCCGCCGACGACCGGCGACCCGTTCGCCGCGGCGGGCCCGCGCCAGAGCACCCTGATGCGGCCCCCGGCAACGCTGACCGCGGTCATCCCGGTTCCAGAGCACGGGACGTACACCACGGACTGGCTGACGGCGGCGCCGCCAAACGCCGGGCAGACCCCCCCGTCGGCGAGCTGGCCGCCGACGCCGCCGAGCGCGCGGGCGTTGAGCAGATAGCCGATGCCGCTCTTGCCGACCTGCAGGATCCGGCCGTCCGGCAGCAGAGCCGGGGACATGGAGCCGAGGTCGAGGTCGCCGGCGTTGTCCCGCGGCCACCGCCGCGGCGCGAAGACGCTGATCGGATGGAGCGTGGGCGACAGGGCGATGACCGAGTCGCTGCCGTCGAACGGCGGCTGGCGCGCCGCACCGTTACCGGTGGCCACGTAGATCGTGGTGCCCCGGCCGACGACCGGGCCGCCCGCGGCCCAGATGCCACCCTGCTTCCGGGTGGGCACGATATAGGACAGTATCGGGCCGTGCCCGGATGCCGGGACGGCCACGACCGAGCCGCGATAGGGGCCGCAGTCGCCGTAGTGGCCGCCGAAGGCCACGTAGACCCGGCCCGCGGCGAGCGCCAGGGCGCCGCGCTGCTGGTCGTAGGCGGCCGCGTGATCGGGTGCCGGGATGTCTCGGCTGAGGACCAGCTTGCCGTCGGAGACCCTGATCCCGGCCAGCACCTTGGTCCCGCCGGTCACCTCCGCCACCGCGTAGACGAGGCCGGTGGCGCGATCGTAGACGGGCGTCCCGGTGATGCCGAGCGGGTCGAGGTTGCCGCACGGCTGGGCGGACAGCGGCACCGCGCCGCCGCCGCCGACCCGGACGTCCCACAGCACCCGGCCCGTGGCCCGGCTGAGCCCGTAGACCTGGTCGGATTCCGTGGCGGCGACCACCGTGCCACCGATGATCAGCGGCTGGCCATAGACGGCGCCGCCCAGTCGCCGGGTCCAGGCGACCGACAACGGGCCCGCCGTCGGCAGCCCGGCCACCGCGCCGGTGCGGCCGGCGTTGGCGTGATAGGTCGGCCAGTCAGCCGTCGCGGGCGCTACCGATGAGGTGCCGGAGGCGGGTGCCGATGTCGCGGGGGCCGGCGTGCCGCTGCTGTTGCCGCCGCCGCTGCAGGCGGCCAGGGCGGCCAGGGCGGCCAGGGCGGCCAGGGCGGTCACGGCCGCTAGCAGGAGGAGCCTGCGCGGCAGGCGGGGACGCGCACTCATCGGGCCAGTGTGTCTCATGACGCGCGGCCGCCGGGGATGGATCGGCCGCGGGCGGGCGTTGACCGGCCGCGGCCGACCTGGACGGTAACCTTCGATGAGTCGCGGTGAAAGGGCCAAGCGCATGCAGCCAGGCAGGGTGGCCGACACCTCGGCCGGGACGGCGCAGGCCGACCCCCTTGGGCGAATCTGGACCATCCCGAACATCATCAGCTTCGCGCGCCTGGCCGGCGTTCCGGTGTTCCTCTGGCTCGTCCTCGGCCCGCGTAGCCAGACGGCCGACTGGTGGGCCGTCGGCATCCTCATCGCGTCCGGACTCTCGGACTGGCTGGACGGCAAGATCGCCCGCGCGTTCAACCAGGAGAGCCGGCTGGGGCAGTTGCTGGACCCGGCGGCCGACCGGCTGTACATCGTGGCCACGGTGATCGCCCTGGCCATCCGCGGCATCATCCCGTGGTGGCTGGTGATCGTGCTCGGGGCCCGGGAGGTCCTGCTGGCGATCATGCTCGCGGTGCTGCGCCGCCACGGCTGGGGCGCGCTTCAGGTGAGTTTCGTCGGGAAGGCCGCCACCCTGGCCCTGCTGTATGCGTTCCCGCTGCTCTTCCTGGGCTCGCATCCAACTAGTTACGCGGAGCTAACACGCGTCGCAGGTTGGGCCTTCGTTATCTGGGGAAGTGCACTTTATTGGTGCGCCGGGGTGCTCTACCTCGTGCAGGCCAGGCGCCTGCTGGCCGCGGGGCCGCCGACCGCCGCGAGCCCGCCGGCGCCAGCCGGGACCGAACCAGTCAGGACCGAACCAGCCGCGACCGAAGAAGGCTCCGCTCAGCCGTGAAGGCAGGTCAGCCGTGAAGGCAGCGAAACCGTGAAGGCAGCGAAACCGTGAAGGCAGTAGTCATGGCGGGGGGCGAGGGCACCCGGCTGCGTCCGATGACCGCGAACCAGCCCAAGCCAATGCTGCCCGTGGTCAACCGGCCGATCATGGAGCACGTGCTGCGACTGCTGCGCCAGCACGGGTTCGATGAGACCGTCGTCACTGTCCAGTTCCTGGCCTCGCTGGTGCGCAACTACTTCGGCGACGGCGAGGACTTCGGCATGAGCCTGCAGTACGCCACGGAGGAGACGCCGCTCGGCACGGCCGGGAGCGTCCGGAACGCCCAGGACGCGCTGCGCGACGAGCCGTTCCTGGTGATTTCCGGTGACGCGCTCACCGACATCGACCTGTCCAAGCTGGTCGCGTTCCACAAGGACAACGGCGCCCTCGTCACGGTGGCGCTGACCAGGGTGCCGGACCCGCTGGAATTCGGGATCATCATCGCGGACGAGGGGGGCAGGATCCAGCGTTTCCTGGAGAAGCCCACCTGGGGCCAGGTGTTCTCCGACACCGTCAATACGGGCATTTACGTGATGGAGCCCGAGGTGCTCGACGAGGTGCCGCCGGGGGAGTCGGTGGACTGGTCGGGCGATGTGTTCCCGCGGCTGCTGGAGCGCGGGGCCCCGCTTTTCGGCTGGATCGCCGATGGCTACTGGGAAGACGTGGGGACGCTCGAGAGTTACCTGAAGGCGCAGGCCGACGTCCTGTCCAGGCGGGTACGGGCGGATATCGACGGCTTCGAGGTCTCGCCGGGCATCTGGGTGGCGGATGGCGCCGAGGTCGACCCGGACGCGGTGCTCAGCGGCCCGGTCTGCGTCGGCGACTACGCCAAGATCGAGGCGGGCGCGCAGCTGCGCGAGTACACGGTCGTCGGCAGCAACGTGATCGTGAAAGAGGGCGCCTTCCTGCACCGTGCCGTCGTGCATAACAACGTCTACGTGGGCCGCGGCGTGACCCTGCGCGGCTGCGTGGTGGGCAAGAAGACCGACGTGATGAGCAAGGCCCGGATCGAGGAGGGCGCCGTCGTCGGGGACGAGTGCGTCATCGAGCCGGACGCTTACCTGTCGGCCGGGGTGAAGGTCTACCCGTTCAAGACGATCGAGGCCGGCGCCGTCGTCAACACCAGCGTGATCTGGGAGTCGCGGGGCCAGCGGACCCTGTTCGGCCCGCGCGGGGTGTCGGGCCTGGTCAACGTTGAGGTAACGCCTGAGCTGTGCGTGCGGCTGGCCAGCGCCTACGCGACCACGCTGGTCAAGGGCAGCACCGTGACGACCTCGCGCGATGTCTCGCGGGCGGGCCGGGCGCTCAAGCGGGCCGTGCACGGCGCCCTCAATGCCGGCGCCATCAATGTCGTGGACCTGGAGGCTCAGCCGATGCCGGTGGCGAGGTTCGAGACCGCCCGTAGTGAGTGCAGCGGAGGAATTGCCCTGCGCACCACCCCCGGGGACCCAGAGTCCATCGACATCATCTTCATGGACTCCCGCGGGGCCGACCTCTCGCAGTCTGCGCAGCGCAAGCTGGAGCGCGTGTACTCGCGGCAGGAGTTCCGGCGGGCCTTTCCCGGCGAGATCGCCGGGCTGACCTACCCGCCGCGCGTGGTCGAGTCCTACACCGACGAACTGCTGCGGTGCGTCGACATGACCGGCGTGCGCGAGGCGGAACTGAAGGTCGTCGCCGACTGCGCGGGCGGGACGGTGTCCCTGGTGCTCCCCGGGCTGCTCGGCCGGATCGGGGTCGACGTGCTGACGGTGAACAACCGGCTGGATGAGTCGGCGCCGACCCAGTCGCTGGCCCAGGCCCGCGCGGGGCTGCAACGGCTGGCGGAGCTGGTGTCCTCGTCGCGGGCGGACTTCGGGGTCCGGTTCGACCCGGTGGGCGAGCGCCTGACCCTGGTGGACGACACGGGCGCGCTGGTCAGCGACGATCGCGCGCTGCTCGTGGTGCTCGACCTGATCGCGGCCGAGCGGCGGGCCGGCCGAGCGGCGCTGCCGGTGACCACGACCAGGGTCGCCGAGCAGGTCAGCAGGTTCCACGGCGTCCAGATCGACTGGACGCCCACCTCGCTGCACGGGCTGTATGAGGCTGCGGCGGCCGACGACGTGATCTTCGCGGGGGACGGCCGGGCCGGCTTCATCGTGCCCGAGTTCTCCCGGTCCATCGACGGCCTCGCCGCGTTCGCCCGGCTGCTCGGCCTGGTGGCCCGGACCCGGCTGACGCTCAGCCAGATCGAGGACCGGATTCCGGAGGTGCACCTGCTCAAGAGGTCCATCCCCACGCCGTGGGCGGCGAAGGGCATGGTGATGCGCACGGTGGTGGAGGCCGCGGGGGACCGGGAAATCGACACCACCGACGGCGTGCGGGTGGTCGAGCCGGCCAGGGGCTGGATACTGGTCCTGCCCGACCCTTCGGAGGCCGTGACGCATCTGTGGGCAGAGGGCAACGACTCCGACGAAGCAGCCGCGCTGCTGGATGAATGGGCGGCGGTCGTGGAGACCGCTGACCGCTGAGTGCAGGGCCCGGGCCGCCGTGACCAGGGGCGGCCTGCTGACGGTGGACGCGAAGGCCGCCTGGCATGAGAGAATCGCCAGCATCGCAGGTTGTTCGCGGGTTCTTCGCGGGTTGGTCGGTGCGGCGACGGTGTTATGGCGACGGTGTTATGGCGGAGGTGCGGCCGGGATGTGGCGGAGGCGTCGTGACAGTGCCCAGACGGGCTCACCGCGGCCGGATGCCGCCGCGCGGGCCGGGTCGGGCGCGGGAACGCGTGACGCCGCCCGCGGCCCCAGGTCATGGGCAGCCCGGCGCGCGTGGCGCATGGACCGGCGTGGCTCTGCGCAGGTAGCGTTGAGCCCGCCGCCGGAGTACGCGCGCAGCGCGGTCGGGGCGGGGGCAGCCCCCGGCCCGGTAGCCAGCCCGATAAGTGGGAGGCCAGGGGAGCAGATGCCGAGTGTGTACTGCACCGGGTGCGGTGAGCCGAACCCAGAAGGTGCGCGCTTCTGCTCGCAATGCGGTACGCCGCTGATCCGCGGTCATGGCGATCGCATCGCGGATACTACCTCCACGATCTCGCTGGGTGGCGGCGACCTGGCCGAGGAATTCGGCGAGGAGTCCGATGCCGATTCCGCGGCGCTTGACGCGCTGCCGGCGGGCACGGCGCTGCTCGTGGTGCGTCGCGGCCCGAACGCGGGCAGCCGGTTCCTGCTGGACAGCGACCTCACCATGGTGGGCCGGCATCCCGACAGCGACATCTTCCTGGATGACGTAACGGTCTCGCGGCGGCACGCCGAGTTCTACCGGCAGGGCGGCAGGTTCACGGTGCGGGACGTGGGCAGCCTCAACGGCACCTACGTAAACCGCGAGCGAATCGAGGAAACCGGCCTGAGCGGCGGTGATGAGGTCCAGGTCGGCAAGTTCCGGCTGGTCTTCCTGCTTGGCCCGCGCTCGGCGGCGGAATACGGCGGGGGCTCGTAGGTCGGGGGGATGAGCGCTCAGCCCGTCCGGGGCTATCTCGGTATCAGCGAGGTGCTTGCCCAGCTCCGCGCTGAGTTTCCTGATATCAGGCTATCCAAGATCAGGTTTCTGGAGGCTGAGGGCCTCATCGCGCCGGCCCGGGCGCCGTCCGGGTACCGCCGGTTTGACGCCGCCGACGTCGAGCGGCTCCGCTACATTCTCACCGCCCAGCGTGATCAGTACCTGCCGCTCCGGGTGATCAAGGAACGGCTGGGCCGCGGCGACCAGCCCGGCCAGTCGCACGCCGCGCGAGGCGAGACGGCCGGCCTGCACGGGATCGGCCAGCACGGAATCGGCCAGCACGGAATCGGCCAGCACGGAATCGGCCAGCACGGGGCGGGTCAGCTGCTGACCAGGCGCGAACTGCTCGACGAGGCCGGCATCACCGATCCGCAGCTGACCGAACTCGAGGCGTTCGGGCTCCTGCGCAAGGTCGGCCGGCAGTACGGGGCGGACGCGCTGGAGGTGGCCCGCACCGCCGCCGCGCTGACCGCCTACGGCGTGGAGGCGCGTCACCTGCGAACCATCCGGGCCGCGGTCGAGCGGGAGACAACCCTGATCGAGCACGTCGTGGCGCCGATCCTCAAGCAGCGCAGCGCCGGAGCGCGCGAGCTCGCCGGGCGGACCGCGGGTGAGCTCGCGGCCCTGGCGATGCGGCTGCACCGGGCGCTGATCGAGGGCGCGCTGGCCGAGGCCGGCCTGGCCGAGGCAGCCGGAGCCGGCCGGACCTCCGTTGACCTGGAAGACCACCTGGTCCGCGAGGATCAGGCCCGGTATCCCCGCCGCGAGGCAGGCCGCGGCTTCGAGGGCGCGAGCGCGTGAGCTGCCGGTGTCGGTGCACCGGGCGCGGGGCGTCAGCCGACGCCCAGCGATACCGGGTGTACTTTGACAAAGGGAGTGCCTGCGAGCGCAAAGGGAATGGCAGTACGCAGGGTTCGCAACTGAGGGCAGCGCGTCAGGCGCATGCAAGGACGGAGCCGCTGTGAGGCAGATGGAGGTCGTCGGCGTCCGGGTTGAGATGCCTACGAACAACCCCATCGTCCTGCTGAAGGAGATGCAGGGGGAGCGGTACCTGCCGATCTGGATCGGCCCGATGGAGGCGACCGCTATCGCGTTCGCGCAGCAGGGCATGGTCCCCCAGCGGCCGCTGACCCATGACCTGATGCGCGACGTCCTGGCGGCCCTGGACGTCCGGCTGACGACCGTGAACATCACCGCCCTGCGGGACGGGATCTTCTTCGCCGACCTGATCTTCTCCAATGGCAAGGAGGTCAGCGCCCGGCCATCGGACTCCATCGCGCTCGCCCTGCGAACCGGGGCCACCATCTTCGCCAGCGAGGAGATCCTCGACGAGGCGGGCGTGGCCATCCCCGATGAGCAGGAGGATGAAGTCGAGAAGTTCCGCGAGTTCCTGGATAACATCACTCCCGAGGACTTCGGCCGGTCAACCTGACCTCGGCCGGAGACTGGCCGGAGCCCCGCCCGGATCCCCGGCTCAGAGCCCGGCTCAGAGCCTGGCTCAGAGCCCGGGAGCAAATGATCTTCCGCGACGCGCCGTGACAGGTCGTTGACGAGTTCGCCACACTCGGCCTACGGTGCGAAGTGTGTACCCAGGGATCTCCAGGGATCTCCAGGGATCTCAGACCTGGGCCGGAGGTGGGCGTGGCGGTAACTAGAGGCGACGGGTCGGCGCCAGAAGCGCGCAACGCGGCCGCCAGGCAGGCGGACGAGCAGGGACTGCTCTTCGGCGGTGAGATCGTCGCAGGTCCGCAGGACATTGGCTACCGCGGGCCGACAGCCTGCGCCGCCGCCGGGATCACCTACCGCCAGCTGGATTACTGGGCCCGGACCCACCTGGTCGAGCCGAGCGTTCGCGCCGCGACCGGCTCCGGCTCCCAGCGGCTCTACGGCTTCCGCGACATCCTGGTGCTGAAGGTAGTAAAGCGGCTGCTGGACACGGGAATCTCCCTGCAGCAGATCCGGGCGGCGGTCGAACACCTGCGGGAGCAGGGCACGACTGACCTGGCCCAGGTCACGCTGATGAGCGACGGCGTCAGCGTCTATGAGTGCACCTCACCCGATCAGGTCGTGGACCTGCTGCAGGGCGGCCAGGGCGTGTTCGGCATCGCGCTGGGCCGGGTCTGGCGCGAGGTCGAAGGCACGCTAGCCGATCTGCCCGCCGAGCGGGCCGACTGCGATGACGCCGACGACCCGGACGCCGCGCGGGCCAGCGACGAGCTCGCGCACCGCCGGGCCCGCCGCACGGGCACGGGCTAGCCG
>DATKRH010000154.1:0-3132 GCA_035532295.1 Streptosporangiaceae bacterium | reverse complement strand
GTGGACGGTGATGATCTGGTGATCCTGCAAGCCCGATTCCACTACAAGTAAACGGCTGCCAGTGACAGAAGTGAGCGGATGCACCCGCCCGAATCTGCCGCGATGAGGTACGTCGGGACTGGGCGACTGCGACCGGGTTTCGCAGCGAGTGCGTCCCCGTCCCCGGTTCAGTGACCGCGCCCCTCGCGAACCGCTGGTGCCGACGGGTAGCGCCGACGCCTGCTGTTGCAGAGCGTGATCGCCAGTCTCCGGCAGCCGCGCGCAATCCCGCCGCTATGCGCGACGTCGACTGGCAACAAGAGGAAGGTATGCCTGCGACCGAACGGGTAATCGGGGCGCCTGCAGCGCGACGATCTGCTCCGCGCCTACTTCGGCGACCCCCGCCTGGTTCGCCGAGCGATCGGCCGTGCCCGGCCGGGCGGCCGCGGCAACAAGCCATCTGCGAAGCGATGAATGGGAGGAGAAGGCTCGGTCGGTACCCCCACGAGGGCTGTCAGGCAAGAATCCCGGCAAGAAGCACGATGACATTGGGTCCGGCACCCGGCGAAAGGACCGGCAGTGGGCCTGGCGAACGTGTGCTCAGGAGTGATCGCGAAATCGCCTGGTCAGACGGTGGGCGGAGCGGCGGGTGTGCGCTGCTCCAGCGCCTGCAGCGCCAGCCGGACGGCGGTGTCGAGCTGGGGATCGCGGCCCGCTGCCCAGTCGTGCGGCGCGATTGTCACCTCGACGTCCGGATCCACGCCGTGGTTCTCCACCGCCCAGCCGGCGTCGGCGAACCACAAGGCGGACGTCGGCTGCGTCACCAGGGTCCCATCGACCAGCTCGTTGAAGTAACAGCTGATCACGCCGCCCCAGGTACGGGTGCCGACCACGGTCGCGATGCGGTAGGACTTCAGCGCCTGGATCATGATGTCGCCGCCGGAACTCGCGTACTCGTCCGTGATCGCTACGATCGGCCCGCGCGGTGCCTCGGCCGGGTAGCTCGACGGCTCCTCGTATCGGGACACGTACCAGCCGATGATGCGCCGGCCGAGCTTCTCGGCCACCAGCTGCGAAGCGTCGCCGCCTTGCGTGTCCCGCAGATCCACGATCAAGCCGTCTTGCCGGAACTCGGTGTACAGGTCCCGGTGGAACTCCGCCCAGCCCCGCGCCATCATGTCCGGGATGTGCAGGTAGCCGAGCCGCCCGCCGGAGGCCTCGCGGACCGCGGCCCGCTGCCGGGCGACCAGATCGTAATAGCGGGCCGCGTGCTCGCTGGCCAGCGGAACCACGACAGCACGCCGGCCGGATCCGTCGCGCCGGAGAGTCAGCTCGACCGGCTTGCCGGCCTTGCCGGCCAGCAGCGCGTTCGGGCCGAGGTCCGGGTCCACCGGCCGCCCGTCCACCGCGACGATGAGATCGCCCGCCGCCGCGGCGACGCCCGGGGCGGCCAGCGGGGACCGCGCGCCGATCACCGACGACTCGCCGGGCAGGATCCGCGCGATCCGCCAGGTCCCGTCCCCGGCGCGCTCGAGATCGGCGCCGAGCAGGCCCTGAGCCGGCGCCGGGTCACCGCCCGAGCCCGGCGGCAGCACCCCGGTGTGCGAAGTGCGCGTCTCGCCCTGCAGCTCCCGTAGCACGTCGTGCAGGTCATCCGCGGAGGCGATGCGGTCGAGCAGCGGCCGGTAGCGGTCGCGCATCGCGGCCCAGTCCACCCCGGCCATGTCGGCGCGCCAGAAGTTGTCCCGCATCAGCCGCCACGTCTCGTGGTACATCTGCGCCCACTCGGCCGGCGGTTCGACCGTCACCTGGATCCGGTCCAGATCGACGCTGACAACCTCCCCATCGGGTTCGCCGGCTGGCTTGATCTCCAGCGACTCCCCGATCCGGTAAGCCAGCCAGGCGCCGCCGGCGGAGACCGCGTAGTCGTCCAGGGCCTCCACCTCGACCGAGCGCTCGCGCTGAGCCAGGTCATAGCGGACCAGCCGGGTCGGGTGCTCCTGGGCCGCGCCGATCACGGCCTCACCCAGCTCCCCGGCAAGCGGCAGTTCCAGCCAGACCACACCGTCCGTGGCCGCGCGGAGCTTGTCATAGCGTCCGGCCGCCACGGGGAACGGCACGATCCGCTCGGCCAGCCCAGCGACGTCCAGACCGGCCGGCGGAGGTTCCGTGTCCGAACTCCCGGGGCCTTCGGGTTCTGCCGGACGGCCATTCAGCTCCGGAGCGAACGGCGATGGCGTCGTGGCCAGCAGCGCCACAAGGTAGGGCCGGACCCCGGGCAGGAACCCGAGATCAAGGACGTGCGCGTCGTAGACCGGATCGAAGGCGCGGTTCGACAGGAACGCCAGGTACTTGCCGTCCAGGGTGAACGCCGGCCAGGTGTCGTCGAACCGGGGCGGGGTCACGTCGGTGACGGTGCCGTCGGCCAGGCGGGCCAGCCGGATCTGCGAGGCACCGCGCTCGGGCCGCCACGGCTGCGACCAGGCGAGCAGCGCGGAGTCGGGAGAAAATGCCAGGCCCGCCACCTCCGCGTTGGTGCTGCGGGCGATCTCGGTGATGACCGGCTCGCCATCCAGCGCCACCGTCAGCAGCCGGCCGCCGGCGCAGGCGACCGCTGCCGTGCGCCCGTCCGGTGCCACCGCCAGCTCCAGGATCCGGCCGAACTCGCCGTGCCCGATCCGCCTCGCCGCCGACCCGTCAGCGGGGATCACGTCCAGACCGTCCTCCCCGCCACTGTCCGACGCGCAGGCAACCGCGTCCTTGCCGGGGATGACCACCGGAAGCCGGCCGCGCACGCCTGGCTCGGCGAGCAGTGCCCGGGCTCGGGGTTCTTCAGGCGTGTCGCGCAGATCACGTCATTCTGCGCGCCAGCGGTCCAGGCGCCGGTCAGGCCAGTGTGTACCACGCGCGGCGGGGTGCGGTGGCTCAAGCCCGGACGCGGGACCCGCGGCCTGCTGGGCCTGGCTGCTTGGCTGGGTGGCGGCCGTCGCTGCCGGGGTGGTGGTGAGCAGCGGCCGCAGTGGGGTGGCGGTCAGCAGCCGGACCAGGACGGTGAGCGGTCTGCGCGCGATGGCGTAGCCGGCCAGCACGACGCCGGCTCCGAGGAGGAACCCGGCGGCGACATCTTGGGGGTAGTGCGCGCCGATGTAGACA
>DATKRH010000153.1:0-6266 GCA_035532295.1 Streptosporangiaceae bacterium | reverse complement strand
TGTCAGCGGGTCTCCTGGTGGCAGGGCCTGCTCGCAGCGGGAGAGGGCGTCGCGGAGGCGCGCTTACCAGCCCGCCCGGGTCGGCCAGTGCCCACCAAGCCAGCGTGGCGCGCCCCAACCAGGCCGGTACCCCGGCGAAGCGGCGGGCGAGCGCGGCCTGGCCATCTCGGATCGCGGCCTCGTCCGCATCCGGCGTGGCCACGGCCGCCGCGGGACTGGCGTCCCATCGGACGTCGGCCCACATCAGCCTCCCGCGGCCGTCCCCGCAGACGCCCATGTGCATCGACAGCTCCCTGACGACCAGCAGCCCCCGGCCGTGCTCACTGGCGGGATCATCGATCACCCGTGGCGCGGTCGGGGCGCCGCTGTCGGCGACCGCGACCCGCACCACCGGCCCGTACCAGGTGACCTCGACAGCGAACCAGCCCCCGCGCCCGCTGGCGGTATGCCTGATCGCGTTGCTCGACAGCTCGTTGGCTATGACGGCTACGTCGTCGCGGGCCGGGCACTCCGGGAGCAGCGAGGCGATCCAGCGCCGCAGCAGGCTTAACCGCCGTTCCTCGCCGGGGAACGCCCGTCGCCACCGGAGTCCCTCAGCAGGCACCGTGCATGTCCCTGGCACTGCGGTGTTCTGGCTCGGTGCGCCGCTCGGGGCAACCATCTCGTCCGTCCTCCTTCGTGGCCATGGCCCACCAGTCCCGCACGATCGGTCTACAGGACTGGTCTTCTCAAATCTCTGGACAGTCCAGAATTCTTGGCAGTTCCTATGATGGATCAGTGCGACCTGATTCGCAAGGAAGTTGGCCCGTCCGGCACGCGGCAGCCACCCTCACCCCGGAGACGGCAGCAACACCTGCGCGCACAGTCATGCACCGTGCGGCGCTCTGAGCAGTGGTGATTACGGCTGAGCGGGTGGCGAGCCAGCCCGATGGCGGGTGCTCTGCGGCGCGGAGGGGATCATCCCGTGACGCATTGACCGGTCACTCGTCTGGCAGCTCGGTGGCTGCCCTGGTGAGCAGGTCGAGGCTGGCGGCCGGGGGCAGGGCGGCGTCGCGCAGCCGGGCGTAGAGCTGGTCGTAGGGGGCCACCTCGTCCGGCTCGGTGAGGATGAGATCGGAGGTGACGGTGTCGACGGCTACCACTGCAGGGTCGCCGGGGTCAGGGTAGGTGTAGATCGAGAATGTGCACCGCGGCACGCTGTAGCTGTCGATTCGCGCGCTCACCGGCAGTACGCGCACGGAGATCTTCGGGTCGCCGTTCGCCGTGGTGGCGAGGTGGTAGAGCTGCTTCTTGACGGCATCCGGCGGGGCAGCCAGGCGGCGGACGGCCAGCTCGTCAATGATCACCTCGTAGCTGGGCGCGCCTGGCCGGCGCAGCATCCGCTGGCGGCCGTTCCGCCCGGACACCACTTTCTCGGGGTCGGCGTCGATCTGGAACAGGTTCGCGTCGGCCTCGTTGCGGGCGCGGGAGAACTCCGGGATCTGCAGCAGCCCCGGCAGGAACGTTTGCTGGTACTCGCGGATGGTGGTCGCCCCTGCCTCCAGGTTGGCGTACATCGCCTGCCGGTCACCCATCCCCCGGGTGGACTCCCACCAGCCGCGCTCACCGGCCTCGCGGGCGATGGTCATGATCTGCGTCCAGCGCTGCCCGTTCACGCCGAGGGCATCCAGGATCTTCATGACATCGGCCTGGTCCACGATGTGGCCGTTTTCCAGCCGGGAGATCTGCGCCCGCGACTCCCCGATCCGCCGGGCGAGCTGCTCGTGGGTGAGTCCCGCCTCGCCGCGCAGGGTTCGCAGCTCCGCCGCCAGCCGCAGTCGGCGCACGTATGGACTGATCATCCACGACTCCCGATGGGTGCATGACTCCGATCAGTACAGTACAGATTCCAAAAACATCCTAAGTATTGATCCGTAGCACCTAGGGTGCAAGCACGCCCCGCCAGGACACCCACACACGGCGTGCGGTTCATTTACCAGCCATCCCGACTGGCGCCGATGGCTACAGCCCAGCGGGGCCATCGTTCAGCAGGAAAGGCACTGCTGGTGAGCGGCGCGCGGCTTTCACTCTGGCCGGAGGTCGAACTCTCCGCCCTTGACCCCGGCGGTGAACGCCTGCCAGTCGGCAGTGGCGAACTCAAGGATGGGACCACGTCCGTGCTGCTTGGAGTCACGGACACCGACCGTGCGCTGCACAGCCGCGACCTCCACGCAGTTGCCCGTGCCGCTGCTGTGGCTGGACTTGCGCCAGCCGGCTGCGGTCGCGATCTCGACGCAGTTGCCACTGCTGTTGCTGTAGGTGGACTTGCGCCAGGCGGTGTACTTGCCAGCATTCATGGTGGGGATCTCCTCTAGTGGCCGGGCAGCTCGGCGGCTGCCTTGGTGAGCAGGTCGAGGCTGTCGGCGGGCGGCAGCGCCGCGTCGCGCAGCCTGGCATACAGCTGCTCGTAGGGGGCCACCTCGCCGGGCTCGGTGAGCACCAGGTCGGAGGTGACGGTGTCGACCGCGACCACTGCCGGGTCGCCGGGGTCAGGGTAGCTGTAGATGGAGAACGTGCACCGCGGCACGGCATAGCCGGTGATGCGGGCGCTGGCGGGAAGCACGCGCAAGGTCAGCGCCGGGGCGGCGTTCACCGCCGTGGCCAGGTAGTAGAGCTGCTGCTTGACGACATCCGGCGGTGCGGCCAGGCGGCCGAGCGCGACCTCGTCGATGATGACCTCATAGCCCGGCCCGCCCGGCCGGCGCAGCATCCGCTGCCGGCCGAGCCGCCCGGCCAGGACCGCGCCGGCGGTCGTGGTCATCGGCTCCAGTGCGGCGTCAGCCTCGATCCGCGCGCGCACGAACTCCGGGGTCTGCAAGAGCCCGGGAATGAAAGTCTGCTGATACTCGCGGATGCTCGTCGCGCCCGCCTCCAGGTTCGCGTACAGCGCCTGCCGCTCACCCATCCCACGGGTGGACTCCCACCAGCCTCGCTCACCGGCCTCCCGGGCGATGGTCATGATCTGTGTCCACCGCTCGCCATCCACGCTCAGCGCGTCCAGGATCTTGATGACGTCCGCCTGGTCGGCGACGTGCCCGTTCTCCAGCCGGGAGATCTGCGCCCGCGACTCACCGATCCGCTTGGCGAGATGTTCATGCGTCAGTCCCGCCTCCGCGCGCAGGGCCCGCAGCTCCGCCGCCAGCCGCAGCCGGCGCACGTAAGGGCTAATCATCCAGAACCTTCCGATGGACGGGGCGGTGCACTGTGCAGAACCCTGCATCTTCACGCTACCCGCGCGCAGGTGCAGACGCATCTCGATGGCCTGTGCGGATCCCCGGCAAGCCGGTGACGGGTCTGCGGACGGTGATCGCGACCCCGGAGAGCGGCTGGCCTGCCTCCCCGAAGCACTTGCCGCCGCGCGTGTACCGCCAGATAATCAGAACGATCAATAACTACGGACTGTCCAGCAAGTTGAGAAGATCACCGGCGACTAGGAAGGCCTGCGGTGGCGGACAGCGGATCATTCCCCGGCCCGGAACGGGAACCATGGCCTGAGATCGACACGAAAGTCGCCCACGTCGCGCGGGTCTACGACTACTTACTGGGCGGCAGGGCGAACTTCCCCGTCGACCGGGAAGCCGCGCAGCGGGCGTACACCGCATGGCCGGGCGGCCTGGACGGCGTACGCGCCGATGCCCGTGCCCACCGGGCCGTCCTCGGGCGGGTGGTGCGCTACCTGGCTGGTGAGGCGGGCATCCGCCAGTTCCTGGACATCGGCACGGGCATCCCCAAGGAAAACAACACCCACGAAGTCGCCCAGCAGGCCGCGCCCGAAGCCCGGATCGTCTACGTCGACTACGACCCGATCGTGCTCGCCCACGCCCACAAGCTGCTGACCAGGACCCCGGAGGGAACCACCGCATACATCTATGGTGACCTGCGCGACCCTGCCCCGCTCCTGCGCAAGGCAGCGGACACGCTGGACTTCAGCAAGCCGGTCGCAGTGATGCTGTTCGGCGTCCTGCACTTCTTCGCCGACGCTGAAGACCCCCGCCAGACCATCTCCACACTGACGGAGGCGCTGGTGCCGGGCAGTTATCTTGCGATCACCCACCTGGCCAAGGATGTGCATGGCGAGGAGCTGACGGAGACGTTCGACCGCCTCAACCAGCACATGAGCGAATCAGTCGTCCTGCGCACCCAATCCGAGGTCACCCGGTTCTTCGACGGCCTGGAACTGGTCGAGCCCGGCGTGGTCCAGCTACCCCAGTGGCGACCCGGCCCCGGCTCCGAGGCCACGGCGGCGGCCCGGCCGCTTCCCATGTGGTGCGGGGTGGGACGCAATCCAGACCCGTCACGCGCCGCGCAGGCTGGGAGGTAATCGATGACCCTTTACCTGGCTCTGGTCAGACATCCCAAGGGCTTAAATGTCAAGCTGCGAGGGGTTCGGCGTGTGCGACGGCGCCTGGCCAGGCGGTTGCCTCGTCGTAGCGGGTGCCGGTTTTCAGGCAGCCGTGCTGGATGCCGACGAGGCGGTTGCTGAGGTGGCGGAGTGCGGCGTTGTGGCCGAGGCCGCGGACGCGCTGCTTGTCGTAGTAGCCGCGGGCTCCGGGGGATGCTGTGAGCGCGGAGAGGGCCTGGGATTGCAGGGCGTCGGCGAGCCGGGTGTTGCGGATGAACCGTGCCAGGACGACTTTGCTCTTTCCGGACGCGCGGGTGATGGGGCTGGACCCGGCGTAGTTCTTGCGGGCCTTCGCGGAGGCGTAGCGGCCGGGGGCGTCACCGAACTCGGCGAGCACCCGGGCGCCGTTGACGGGCCCGATGCCGGGCTGGGACACGTAGATCCCAGCGTCCGGGTGCTGCAGAAAATGGGCCTCCACCTGCGCCTCTAGTCGCGTGATCTGCTCATTGAGCGTGCTCAGGACGGCGGCGGCGGCCTGCACGGCGGCGGCATAGGCGGCGGTGATCACGGCGGGCTGGGCCAGCTGCGGGGCGCGCAGCGCGTCCTTGATCACCTGGGTCCTGGCGGGCACGTCGTGCCGGCGTGCCCGCTTCAGTGCGGCGCTGATCTGGGCGGCCGTGAGCTTCGCCGCGGCCTCCGGGCCGGGGGCCCTGGCCAGCAGCTCCAGGGTGTCCGCACCGGTCAGGTCCAGGCCGGCGTAGGCTACGAGCGCGGCGGGGAAGAACTCCCGCAGGGCCGAGCGCAGCCGCAGCGTGTGCCGGGTCCGTTCCCAGATCAGCGTCTGGTGCGCGCGGGCGACCACCTTGACCGCCTGGGCCTCGGGGGTGTCGGCGGCCACGGCACGCAGCTGGTGCCGTTCGGCGCGGACCATGTCGGCCAGGGCGTGCGCGTCTGCGGCGTCACTCTTGGCACCCGAGAGGTTGTAGCGCTCCTTGAACCGCGCGACCTGCTTGGGGTTGAGCCCGTAGACCTGGTAGCCGGCCGCAGTCAGGGCCTGCACCCACAGTCCCCGGTCGGTCTCGATCGCGACCGCCACCTGGCCCGGATCGCCGTCCTGTTCCAGGTGCGCGGCGATCAGCTCATGCAGCCGGGTGATCCCGGCCGCGCCTTCCGGCAGCCGCCTGGCGGCCAGCTTGCGGCCCGTCTCGTCCTGGATCTCCACATCGTGGTGATCCTCGGCCCAGTCATCCCCGACGAACAGCAACGTCTCAGTTCTCCTCGCATCACACCACCACGGAACGACTGGTCTCGGCAGCCTGCGGGAGAACGGCTCGCGCCCTAATGGATCAGTGCTCACGCCGCACGCGGCGGGCACGACAGCCCAATAGCGGTCATGTCTCCCGGACACACTGGCGGGGGCACGATCTGACCTTAGGACTCACGTGCTCCTGGGGGAAATGCGGTGCTCACCCGCCAGCGGCTGCCGGCACCGAGTCTGCACCCTCACGAACCCCTGCTCCTCACGGGGCTGGTGTTCTGCGCGGGACTGACCCGGTAACCCCATTAGGGGGACGCTGGTTGCCCTGGCGAGTTAAGACTCCCGACACTATGTCCATGCCGGCTGGGTTCGCACCGTGCCCGGCCGTCCAGGACGCCATCATGGGCACAGGAGGCGCGAACATGGCAGCTGCATATCCGGCGCTGGCCATCGACATCGGGGGCACGAAATTCGCGGCCGGGCTGGTCGAGCCCGGCGGGCGGGTGATCTCCTGGTCGCAGACGGCCACCCCGCGCGAACTGGACGCCGAGCAGCTGTGGCGCACCCTGGACGCGCTGGTCACCAGGGTGCTCGCGGAGGCGCATGTGGACGCCGCCGGGCTGGCCG
>DATKRH010000152.1:0-8871 GCA_035532295.1 Streptosporangiaceae bacterium | reverse complement strand
GGCCGGGTTCTCATACGGTGTGGGCATGGCATGGCGATCTAGCGAGCTGGCCCGCGACGCCCGTCGTGTCGGCCGGCGGGACGGGCTGGTGCAGTGAGGACCGTCCTTGTCTCGGCCGCCGTGTCACTGCTCATCGCCCTGTTCGGCACCCCGCTGGCGATCAGGCTCTTCACCAGGCGCGGCTACGGCCAGCTGATCAGGGAGGAAGGCCCGGCGGCGCACGCCACCAAGCGGGGCACGCCGACGATGGGCGGCACGGTCATCGTCATCGCCACGGTGGTCGGCTACTTCGTCGGCCACGACGCCACCGCGTTCTCGATTTCGGCTTCCGGCCTGCTGGTCCTCGGCCTGATGGCGGGCCTGGGGCTGGTGGGTTTCGTCGACGACTTCCTGAAGATCTACAAGCAGACCAGCCTCGGGCTGCGCAGCGGGGCCAAGCTCGCCGGCCAGTCCATCGTCGCCGTGGCGTTCGGGCTCGAGGTGCTGCGTTATCCGAACTTCTATGACATCACCCCGGCGAGCGCGTATATCTCCTTCCTGCGCGACATCGGCCCGGTGATCGGCGTAGTGCCGTTCGTCGTGTGGATCGTGCTGCTGATCGGGGGCTGGTCGAACGCGGTGAATCTGACCGACGGCCTCGACGGACTAGCCACCGGCGCGGCCATCCTGGTGCTCGCCGCCTACGTGCTGATCGCCAACTGGCAGGTGCGCAACGCCTGCACCGGCGTGTTCGTGACCGCGCAGTGCTACGCCGTCCGCGACCCGCTGGACCTGGCGGTCGTGGCGGCGGCGGCGCTCGGCGCGTGCATCGGCTTCCTGTGGTGGAATGCGCCGCCGGCCCGGATCTTCATGGGCGATACCGGTTCCCTGGCTCTGGGCGGGGTCCTCGCGGGCCTGGCGGTCTGCACGCAGACGCAGTTGCTGCTGGTCATCCTCGGCGGGCTGTTCGTGATCATCACCCTGTCGGTGATCATCCAGGTCGGGTTCTACAAGATGACCGGCCGGCGGGTCTTCCGGATGGCGCCGCTGCAGCATCATTTCGAGCTGAGCGGCTGGGCCGAGACGACGATCGTGATCAGGTTCTGGCTGATCTCCGGGCTGTTCGTCGCGCTCGGCCTGGGCATCTTTTACCTGGAATGGCTGCCGGGCTAAGCGGCCTGTGCGGCTAAGCGGCCTGCGCCGGTGCCAGCTCGATGACCACGGCCGGCGGGGCGGCCAGGCTGTTATGCACGGTGCAGTGCGATATCACCGCCTGCAGCGCCGGCCGCCGGCTGTCGGGCAGGTCAGCCGGGACCCGCACCGTCAGGCGGATGCCGCTGACCCGGGCAGGCCGGTCGCCGGCCATGTCGAAGCCGGCCGATACCGCCAGGCCATCGCGGCTATATCCGTGCCGCGTGAGATACCGCCCGGCGTAGAAAGCGATGCAGGTGGCCAGGGACGCGACGAAAAGCTCCGTCGGTGTCGGCGCCGTGTCCAGCCCGCCCGCGTCGGCGGGCTGGTCCACCAGGACCCGGTGCCCGCGTACCGCGACCTCATACGACTCGCCGGCGACGAACCTGATATCCATCGACATGTCCATCGGCAGGTCCATCGACCGGACGTCCTGGTCCGCGGCCAGGGTGGCCGTCGCGGATCCCTGTTCCATATCGGCGCTCCTCGGTGTGACAGTGGCTCTCATCACTCCGAGTTAAATACCCCCAGGGGTAATCCGGTAGGGACAACGGTCACGTCAGGCCGGGTCTTTGGTCCTGGTGGCCTACGCGACAGCGGGAGCGCCGTCGCGCAGGGAATCGAGGGCGGCTCTGATCCTGGCGGCGGCCTCGTCGGCGACCGGCTGGAGCGCCGGCTGTTCCGCGACGGAGACCATCGTCTGCGGGTCGAGCGCCTCGACGATCGTGTGGCCGGCCTCGGTGCGAATCACCACGTTGCAGGGGAGCAGGAGCCCGATCCTGCGGTCGGCGGCCAGTGCCCGGTGGGCGAGCGGCGGATTGCAGGCGCCGAGGATGAGGTAGTCCTCCATGTCCTCGCCGAGCTTGTCGCGCAGCGTAGCCTGCACGTCGATCTCCGTCAGCACGCCGAAGCCCTGGGCCTTGAGGGCCTCGCGAGTCCTCGTCGCCGCCTCGGCGAATGGCGCTGATATCTGGATGCTGATGCCGTAGTCCATGAGGTGCTCCTCGATCGTCCCTGCGCTGCCTCTTCATGCCTGCCCACGTCGAGTATACCCCACTGGGTATTTTTCCCCCGTGCGCGGGCGCCTCGCGGCCCATGGCGGCCCGGCCGGGGAATGCGGGCGCCTGGCCGTCAGTTTGATACCCCAGTGGGTATCAGAGGGATGCCCTTCGGGCAAGGAGGCGCCGGGATGGCGACGGTAGAGCTGACGGCGGAAAACTTCGACTCGCTGACCGGCGAGGGCACGGTGCTGGTCGACTTCTGGGCATCGTGGTGCGGACCCTGCCGGACCTTCGGCCCGGTCTTCGAGCGGGCGTCGGAGCAGCATGCGGACACGGTGTTCGGCAAGGTCGACACCGAGGCGCAGCCGGAACTGGCCGGCGCGTTCGGGATCTCCTCCATCCCGACGCTGATGGTGATCCGGGATGGCGTCATCCTGTATGCGCAGCCGGGCGCACTGCCGGCGGCGGCGTTGGAGGAGCTGATCGCCAAGGCCGGCGAGCTGGACATGGACGAGGTGCGCCGCAGCATCGCTGACCGGGCCGACCAGGCCGATCGCCAGGAGGCCACGTCCGGCGGTGCGTGACCGGGAGTGGCCGGCGGCCGAGATGGCGTAACGGGCGTTAGTCCCAGGTCCCGGTGACCATCAGCCGCCGGGCAACCCGGCGACAGGGCGTAGCCTGCGGCCATGGCACAGACGCTGACCGCTACCCCATCTTCGGTGATAACGCTGGGCGGGCGGATGCTGCCGCTCGCCGGGCGCGCCCGGGTTTACGCCTGCGGCATTACGCCCTACGACGTTACTCACCTGGGTCACGCCGCGACCTTCGTCTGGGTCGACACGCTGGCCCGCGTGCTGCATGCGGCCGGCTCGGAGGTGATCGTGTGCCGGAACGTCACCGACGTCGATGACGTGCTGCTGGCCGCCGCGGGCCGGGCCGGATCGCCGGAGGGCCGGTTCGCCGTTATCCATCAGTTCTACTTCGACCAGGACATGGCCGCGCTCGGCGTCCGGCCGCCGGCCCTGCAGCCCCGGGCACATGCCTACATCGGGCAGGTGATCGCGCTGGCCGCGGGCCTGCTCGCCCGCGGCGTGGCCTACGAGCGGGACGGCCAGGTGTATTTCCGGGGCGCGGCCGCCGCCCGGCAGACGGGGCTGGACCGCCCGGCGGCCCTGGCCCTGGCCGCGGAGTACGGGGACCGGCCGGACGACCCGCGCAAGGACGACCCGTTCGACATCGCGGTCTGGCAGGCCGCGGAAGGGGACGGGCCCGCGTGGCAGAGCCCGTGGGGGCCCGGCCGCCCGGGGTGGCACGCCGAGTGCGCGGCGATGGCGCTGCACGAGCTCGGCCCGGCCGTCGATGTCCACGCCGGCGGCGGTGACCTTCGCTTCCCGCACCACGCCTGCCAGGCGGCCCTGGCCGAGGCGTTCACCGGGATCACCCCGTTCGCCCGGGCGCGGCTCCAGGTCGGCGTCGTCAGCGTCGGCGGGGCCAAGATGGCCAAGTCGGTCGGCAACCTCGTCCTGGTCGGTGACCTGCTCGCAGACTACCCGGCGGCGGCCGTGCGGCTGCTGATCCTGGACCGCCGGTGGGACCAGGACTGGGACTACGAGCGGGCCGGCCTGGACGGCGCGGCGGCCCGGCTGGAGCGGCTGCAGACCGCTGCCGGACGCCCCGACCGCAGCCCAGCCGGAGCAAGTGGTGCGGCGGTGACCGCCGTCCGCGCCGCGCTGGCCCGCGACCTCGACGTCCCCGCCGCGCTGGACGTCGCCGAGGACAACGGCGGCCAGGCCGCCCGCGTCCTCGGCTCCCTGCTGGGGCTGTGGTAGCTCTCCGGGCTCAAGCACAGAAATGAGTCAATCATCGGAGGTTCCGGTCGTCCTGAATCAGGCCGCGTGCCGACCTGGCAGGTCCGGGCCTGACTGGGAAGCGTCGCCGCGACCCGCGCCGCTGTGGGCCGGGAAACTGTGGGCCGGGAAACTGGGGGCCGCTTCGCCAGGGGCTGTCTCGCGGCGGGGACGCGGAGTCCTGGCCGCCGCGGAAACGCCCTCCTGCCGGGTCACTTCCTCCCGCCGGGTCACGCCCTCCCGCCGGGTCACGCCCTCGCGCGAGTCGCTGGCGGGCAGCCCAGGAGCGAGATCGGCCTGGCGGGCACCGGCATGCTGGTGTTGAGGATGGGCATCCGCGTAGTAGACGAGGCCCAGCCATGACCCGAGGGCGAGCAGGGCCACGATCGGGATGATGATGACAGCCAGCGTCGAGCCTGTCATAACTGGCGCCTCCTTCCCGAGAGTCACCCGCCTGACCGGCGGAGACGTGTCCTTCCACGCCATCACGGTGAACGGGCGGTCACTAGGGTCCAACGACCCGTTAAGCCGTCCATCCGACCCGGGGAGCTCAGGCTTGGCAGCCGAGCCGCGCGGTCGGGTATCTCCACGAGCCCGGCCAGGCTTGGCAGCACCCGGCCGAGGGCGGATGGCCGGCCATGGGCGGCGCGGTCCGTTCGGCGCCGGGCCAGGGACCAAGGGCCCTGTGCCGTCTACCCCAGGACAGACCAGGATGTGCTTGCCGACACACGCGACGACACGAAGGAGACCACCATGACCCGCGCCCGACGGGCTGCCACCGCTGACGGAGGGGCGACCGGCCAGGCCCCTGGCTCCGCTCTGGTGGCTAGCCCGTCGCGGCCGCGGACCACCGCGGACCTCGGTGGGCCGCGGGCCACCGTGGACTTCGGCCAGCGGCCGATGCTCGTGTTCTGGGAGACCACCCGCGCCTGCCCGCTGGCGTGCCGTCACTGCCGCGCCTCCGCTACCCTCCAGGCGCCACCCGGCGAGCTGAGCCAGGCGGCCGGCCGCGGGCTCATCGAGCAGGTCGCGGGGTTCGGCCGGCCGTATCCGATCCTGGTGCTCACCGGCGGTGACTGCCTGCTCCGGCCCGACCTGTTCGATCTCGTGGCGTACGCGGTGTCGCTGGGCGTGCCGGTCTGCCTGTCCCCGTCGGTGAGCCCGCTGCTGACCGACGCCATGGTGGATCGCATTGCCCGCAGCGGCGTCAGGGCCGTGTCGGTCAGCCTGGACGGTGCCACCGCCGCGACTCATGACGGCGTGCGCGGCATCGCCGGCCACTTCGACCTGACCATCCGGGCCATCCGCGCGCTCGTGGCGGCCGGGGTGACCGTGCAGGTCAACACGACGGTGATGAGTGCCAACCTGGACGAGCTCCCCGACATCGCCGGCCTGATGACTTCGACCGGCGCGCACATGTGGGAGGTCTTCTTCCTCGTCCACGTCGGGCGCGGCGTCGCGGCAGGCGCGATCTCGCCCGCTGATCACGACGATGTCTGCCACTTCCTCTACGACGCGTCGCGATACGGCTTCGTCGTGCGAACCGTGGAGGCCCCGTTCTTCCGCCGCGTCGTCAAGCTGCGCCGGGCCGGAGCGCCAGCGCCGGACAGCGCGCTGTACCGCGGCATGGCACGGCGCCTTGACGACGTGCTCGGCCCCGCGACCAGGGCGCCGAGCGCGCATGCCACCCCGACCCGGGACGGCAAGGGGATCATTTTCGTCGCCCACGACGGCGAGGTGTACCCGGCGGGATTCCTGCCGCTGGGGCTGGGCAACGTCCGCGACCGGCCGCTGCGCGAGATCTACCGTAACGACCCGCTGCTGCGCGCCATCCGCGCCGCGCGCTTCGTCGGCCGTTGCGGGAAATGCGAGTACGCTGACCTCTGTGGCGGGTCCCGCGCCCGCGCCTATGCCACGAGCGGCGCCCCGCTCGGCGAGGATCCGGCGTGCCCGTACCAGCCCTAGCCCGCCCGGCACCTCGACCCCCCGCCCGGCACCCGGCCTTGAACCCCGCCTGGAATCCTGGCACCCCGCCCGGCACCCGACGGAAGGCAAGCTGATGGCCACCTCGCCGCGATCTGATGAGGGGGACCGGGCTGCCCCGGGGCCGGCGGGCGGAGGGCCTCCCGGCCCGGCCCGCGCCGCCCGGCTGCCGGAAGTGATTCAGGGCGGCATGGGCGTGGCCGTGTCCGGCTGGCGGCTGGCCAGCGCCGTGGCGGCGGCCGGGCAGCTGGGCGTGGTATCCGGCGTCGCGCTCGACGCCGTCCTGGCCCGCCGCCTGCAGCGCGGTGACCCCGGCGGGGACGCCCGCCGGGCGCTGGGCCAGCTTCCGCTGCCCGGGGTGGCCGAGCGGATCCTCCGGCGCTATTTCGTGCCCGGCGGGATCGGCGCCGGGCAGCCGTTCCGGCCGATCCCGCGGCTCGGACTGCGCCCCAGCACGGCCGGGACCGACCTCGCGGTGGCAGGCAACTTCGTCGAGGCTTACCTGGCCAGGGAGGGCCACGGCGGCCTGGTGGGCATCAACTACCTGGAGAAGGTCCAGCTGGCCACTCCGGCCGCCGTGTACGGGGCGATGCTCGCCGGCGTGGACTACGTCCTGATGGGCGCCGGCATTCCGGTCGAGATTCCCGCACTGCTCGACTCGCTGGCGGCGGGCGGGCCCGGCGAGCTGACGGTGACGGTGGCCGGCGCACCCGCCGGGACCCGGCACACAGTCCGGATCGACCCGCGAGCCCTGTTCGGCGAGGTGCCGGCGACGCTGGCCAGGCCGCGGTTCCTGGCGATCGTCTCCTCCGCCGTGCTGGCGGGGTACCTGGCGCGGAGCCCAGCCTCCACCCCGGACGGCTTCGTGCTGGAGGGTCCCGGCGCGGGCGGGCACAGCGCGCCGCCGCGCGGCCGGCTGCGGCTCGACGCCCAAGACGAGCCCGTCTACGGGCCGCGCGACGAGATCGACCTGGCCAAGGTAGCCGCGCTCGGGCTGCCCTTCTGGCTCGCCGGCGGCCAGGCGGGGCCGGGCCTCCTGACCCGGGCCAGGTCGGCCGGCGCGGCCGGGATCCAGGTCGGTACCGCGTTCGCGCTGTGCCGCGAGTCCGGTATCGAGGCCGGGCTGCGCGGTCGGCTGGTCGATGAGGCCCTGGCGGGCACGCTGGCCATCCGCAACGAGCCGTACAGCTCTCCCACCGGATTCCCGTTCAAGGTGGCCCAGCTGTCCGGCACGCTGGCCGATGACCAGGTCTACGCGGCCCGGACCCGGCTGTGCGACCTTGGCTACCTGCGGGCTCCCTACCAGCGCGCCGATGACCGGATCGGCTACCGCTGCCCGGCCGAGCCCGTCGAGACCTACCTGCGCAAGGGCGGCGCGATCGAGGACACCATCGGCCGCCGGTGCCTGTGCAACGGGCTGACCGCCACGATCGGCCTGGCCCAGCGGCGCACGGGTGAGCCCGTCGAGCCGCCGCTCGTCACCCTCGGCCAGGACCTCAGCTTCCTGCCCGGGCTCGTGGCCGCCGTGGGCACGAGCTTTGGCGCCGCGGACGTTGTCGCTTACTTGCTGCGGGCTGTCGAGGACAATTCTTAGCCATTTCATGATGGCCACAACCGGCAGGAGGAAAGCAGCGTCTCCAGGGCATGACGAACATCTTCCCGCGCCTCAGGCGCACCCGCAGGAGCACGCGAATCGCATTGATCGGCGTCAGCCTGATCACTGGACTCTGCACGCTGGCAGCACGCGGGACCAGCGCCTCCTCCCAGGCCGGCCCGACGGCATATTCGGGGCACCGCAGCCAGCAGCAGGGCCAGCAGCAGGGCCAGCAACGGGCCCAGTTGGACGCAAGTAAGGCCGCCGCCCGGCGGACCCGGCCGCTGATCGGCCTGACGTCGGCGACCTTCATCTCGGCGTCCACCGGCTGGCTGCTGGGCATGACGGACTGCGGCCGCCCGGCCTGCGCGATCCAGTTGCGGAAGACCACCGATGGCGGCCGGCGCTGGGTCGCGGTAAATGCCCCGCCCGCTCCCGCGCTGACCGGGAAAGCCAATCCCGGCGCGGTGAGCCAGGTGACCTTCGCCGATTCGGCTAACGGCTGGGCGTTCGATCCGGGCCTGTGGGCTACGCACGACGGGGGCGCCAGCTGGCACCAGGTCAGCACGCATGGCCTGGCCGTGACCAGCCTGGCAGCCTCGCACGGCCGTGCCGTCGCGGTATTCAGCCCGTGCCAGCCATCGGCCACCTGCGCCAGGCCCAGCTTCCGGGTCTACGCCGCGGCGGCGACCGGGGACAACTGGCGGCCGGTGCCCGGCGCGGCCGGGCGCGGATCCGCGACGGTCATCACGGCGGGGAAGCTCGCTTACGCCAGCGTCGGACCTGCGGGCGCCCTCGGCCGCCCGAGGGTCCTGGCCGGCCCGGTGAGCGGCGCCCGGCACTGGCAGGCCGTGCGGGTTCCGTGCCGCCAGGTCTGGGGCGTCGACGGACTCGCGCTGGGCGCGACACTTCCCGGAACCCTGGTCCTCGGGTGCGCCAGCCAGCCGGGAGCCGGCTCGCAGGCCCGGAAGGTCTACCTGTCCGCGGACGGCGGCCGGGCCTGGCGTGAGCTCCCCGCCCCGCCGGACGGCGGCTACCTGGGCCAGGTGTCGATCACGCCCGCCGGAACAATCTTCCTGTCCGGTGAGCGCAGCGACGTCTACATGTATCGCAATGGCGGCCGGAGCTGGCGCACCAGTCCCAGCCTTAACAGCGCCGATATAGGCGACGGCCTCACCGCCACCGTTATTTCTAATAAGGAGGCATTCGTCCTGCAGAGCAGCCCGTCCCTCAGCCAGATCTGGCTCACTTACAACGACGGCCTTACCTGGAAGCC
>DATKRH010000151.1:0-24405 GCA_035532295.1 Streptosporangiaceae bacterium | reverse complement strand
GCCGCCCGCCGACCTGCGCGAGATCAGCGATGTGCGGACGATGCGGGCCCTGGCCCATCCCGTGCGGATCGCCCTCATCGAGGCGCTCAGCCTCGGGGGCGCGATGACCGCCACCGAGGTCGGCGAGCGCATCGGCGAATCGCCGACCACCTGCTCGTTCCACCTGCGCCAGCTGGCGAAGTACGGATTCGTCGAGGAAGCCGGCGGTGGCAAGGGCCGGGCCCGGCCGTGGCGCATGACCTCGATCGGCATGTCGTTCGCCGCTACCTGCGACGACCCGGAGGCCGAGATCGCAGTCGGCGCCCTGCTCCGGCTGTTCCGTGATCGCCAGCTAGGCAGGTACCGAACGTGGCGGGACACGCGAGCCTCGTTCCCGCGGCAGTGGCGGGAGGCTGCCGACGACAGCGCGTACATGTTCTACCTGACCGCCGAGGAACTGCGTCAGCTCAACACCGAGCTGATGGTCCTGCTCAGGTCCCGGAAACACGAGCGGCTCACTGACCCGTCGCAGCGCCCGGCCGGGTCGGTCCCGGTCGAGATGCTGCTGTTTTCCTACCCGATCGGCCTCCCTGAAGGGGACGGCGGCGACGGGCCTCCTGGTCAGGCCGAGGAGTGACGGGCCTGACCGCGCTTCGCGGCCGTCTCGCTCCGCGCAGCCTGGCTCCGCTGCGGCACCGCGGCTTCCGGTTTCTCGCGGGCGGGCAGCTCGCCTCGAACATCGGCGACGCCTGCTACGCGGTGGCCCTGCCGTGGTACGTGCTCGCCGAGCACGGCGGGGTGCTGCTGCTCGGGACGGTTCTGGTCGCCTACGGCGTCCCGCGCACCGTGCTCCTGGCCGTCGGCGGCCACGCCAGCGATCGCTGGCGGCCCTGGACCGTGATGATGTCCACCGATGTCCTGCGGGCCCTCGCGGCCGGCGCCCTCGCCGTGGCGGCGGCCCTGGGACCGGCTCGCGCCGCGATCCTGGTGCCCATCGCCGTGCTGCTCGGGGCCGGAGAGGGCATGTTCCTGCCGGGGTCGTTCGCGATCGTCCCCGCGCTGCTACCCGACGAGGATCTTCAGGCCGGCAACGCGCTGGCATCGAGCGGGACCCAGCTCGCGACGCTAGCCGGGCCAGCCATCGGGGGCGCCCTGGTGGCGTTCCTGGGGCCGTCGCCTGCCTTCGCGCTCGATGCGGCCTCGTTCGCCGTGTCGGCGGTGACCCTGCTCGGCGTGCGCGCCGCCGAGCGGCCCGCGCTGGTGGCCCCCGTCCCTGCGGCGCCCGAGCCAGGCCGCGGCACCGGGACGCCGACACTGCGCAGGATGCTGCGCACCGAACGAATCCTGCAGATCATCCTGCTGGTCAACATCACCGCCAACCTGGGCTTCGGCGGGATGAGCGACGTGGCGCTGCCCGCGCTGGCGCACGGGCCACTGCACGCGGGGGCTAGCGGCTACGGCGGTCTCATCGCGGCTTTCGGCGCCGGCGCCCTCGTAGGCACCCTCGCGGCCGGGCAGGTGCGCCGGGCCCGGCGGCCGGCCATCGTCGGCTCGGTCGTGTTCCTCGGTGAGGCGCTCTTCCTCGCCGTCATCCCCTACCTCGGCGGCACGCTCGCGGCCGGCGCCGCCCTCATCGCCTTCGGCGCCACGAATGGCTTCGGCAACGTGGTGATGATCACGACCTTCCAGCGCTGGGCGCCGCCGGCCGCGCTTGGCCGGCTCACTGGCCTGCTCATGCTGACCAGCTTCGGCGTCTTCCCGATCTCCGTCGCGCTCGGCGCCCTGGTGGTGCACGATCTGGGCCCGGCGCCGTTCTTCCCGCTGGCGGCGGCCGGCCTCGCCGTGGCGATCCTCGTGGGACTCACCCAGCGAACCTGGCGGGACTTCGGCGTCAGCCTCCCCGCCGGGACCGGGCCGGTGGCGCGCCACGTGCCGGGCGCCAGCCGGCCGGACGCCGCCGCGCCCGCAGCGCCCGCGGCGGGCGGCGCGGCATGAACCCCCTGCTGATCAATGCCCTGGCCGACTGCCACCGGCTCCGCCCACGTCGTCCTCGCCGCCGCTCTGGAGCCTGGGGCTGGTGGGTCGGCAGATCCGGGTAGGTCCAGCAGGCTCTCGTTAGGATCAGCGGATGGACGCGATACTCGGGGACTGCAGCCTGGAAAGGCTCCGGCGACGCAAGAGCTTCAAGTGGCGGGCCTATCCCGGCGACGTGCTGCCCGCCTTCGTCGCCGAGATGGATTTCGACCTCGCCGAGCCCATCAAGGAAGCCGTGACGTCGGCCATGGCCGACGGCGACTGCGGCTACGCGTACAAGGGCGAGCTGGGGGAGGCATTCGCCGCCTTCGCGACCGCGAGCCTGGACTGGTCACCCGATCCCGAGCTGGTGTTTCCCGTCCCCGACGTGATGACCGGCATCGCCGAGGTGCTGATGGCGCTGACGCCGCCCGGCTCGGGGGTGGTCATCAACCCGCCCGTCTACCCGCCGTTCTTCTTCCGGCTCGCCCTGATGGACCGCAAGCTCGTCGAGGCGCCGCTGCTCCTCGGCGACAGTCCCGCCGGCGACAGCCCCGCTGCCGGCAGCCCCGCCGGCGGCGGCTCCCGTTACGACCTCGATCTCGAGCGCCTCGACGAGGTCCTGTCGGCCGACGACGTGGGTGCCTACCTGCTGTGCAGCCCGCACAACCCCGTCGGCCGGGTCTGGTCCCGCGGCCAGCTGATGGCCGTGGCCGACAGCTGCGCGCGGCACGATGTCGTGCTGATCGTGGACGAGATCCACGCGCCCCTCGTGCTGCCGGGCGCGCGGCAGGTGCCGTTCTTGTCGCTCGACCACGAGCTGACCGAGCGAGTGATCATCTTCACCTCGGCCTCCAAGGGCTGGAACATTCCCGGGCTCAAGTGCGGCATCGCCGTGGCCGGGTCGGCGGCGACCGCCACGATCCTGCAGGAGCGGTGGGACGCGCTGCTGGCCTCGCACCTCGGCGTGCTGGCCAGCGTCGCCGCGTTCACCAGCGGGCGCCCGTGGCTCGACGCGATGCTGGCCCGGATCGACGAGAACCGCGTGCTGCTGGCCCGCCTGCTCGGCAAGCACCTGCCCGCCGTCGGTTACGCCCCGCCCGAGGCCAGCTTCCTGGCCTGGCTCGATTGCCGGCGGCTCGGGCTGGGCGACGACCCGGCGGCGGCGTTCCTGGAGCGGGGCCGGGTCGCGCTGAGCCCCGGTCCGGACTTCGGTCAGCAGGGCCGCGGTTATGCGCGGCTGAACATGGGCACCTCGCCCGATCTGCTGGCCGAGATCGTCCGGCGGATGGCCGCCGCGACCGGGTAGGACCCCCTCCGGCAGCGCGCGTATCACAGCTTATGACCGGTTTGGGGTAAGCCCTTGCCGCGCCCGGCCGGTGCTGCCAGGATCGGCTCCGACTTCTTGCTCGAACGCTGCCGGGCGCGCTCATGTACCGCCATCGGCCAGCCCAGTTTCCGATGGAGCCAGATGTGCCTGACATGAGCGTGCCTGACATGAGCGTGCCTGACGCCAGCATGCCCGCCCGCCGGTCAGGCGGCCGGGCCCTGCTGGCCCGGTCGATGGCCGCCGCCGCCGTCCTGGCCCTGCTGGCCGGCTGCGGCGGCAGCTCGGGCGGCAATGCGGCCGGTGCCGGAGCGAGCGACTCGGCCACGGCCAGCGCGAGTGCCGCCGCCTCGGCGTCCGCCATTGCCAGGGCGGCTACGAGTGCCGTGCGCCCGCCCGGGATCGTCGCCGTCACGGCCGCCGGGGCGCTCGTCGTGCTGAACCGGGCGACCGGCTCGATCGCGCGCACGCTCGTGCCCGCGGGCGTCATCGGCGACGAGATCTCGGTCGCCGGCAACGGCATGGTCTATTTCGCGGTCAGCAGCGGCTGCACCGCCGAGATCGAGTCCATCGCGGAGAGCGGCGGCAGCCCGGTGATGATCACGCCCGGCTTGCTGCCGGCCCTCAGCCCGGACGGCACCAAGATCGCGTTCGCGAACCAGCCGTCCCTGGCCGCGGGCTGCGTGCCGAACAGCCCCGACCTGACGCCCCTGTACAAGCTGGTCGTCCGCACGCTCGGCACGGGCGCCGAGGTCACCTACCCCATGGTGTCGGCGGGGCAGGGCAACGGACTGCCCGCCCCGATCTCGCACCTGTCCTGGTCGGCGGATAACCAGCATGTCGCCGTCTCTGTCTCGCAGATTCAGGATAACGAGGGCTGGAACCTCGCGCTCGTGGACACCGCCGTCGCGAAGTACTACATGAGGGGCGCCGGGGTGTCCCTCGTCCCGGCGACCGGCCAGCCGAGCCCGCGCGACAGTTACCTGCGCGAGGGCGTCTACCTGCCCAGCGGCGAGCTGTTCATCAGCCGCGCCTGCTGCGCTGGCGTTCCCGTCCGGAACACCTCGCGGCTGATGTGGGAGGTGACCCCGTCCGGCGCGCTCGTCCACCAGGTCGCCGTCGGCTACGCCACGCTCGATCACACCAGCCTCGACGCGACCCCCAGCGGCAAGTGGCTGCTGTACCTCGCCGGCCAGGACCTCTACGTCTCGGAGGGCGGCGCGACGCCCCGCAAGCTGACCACCGGCCTGATCGCGGCCGCCTGGCGGTAGCCCGCGCCGCGACGTGGCAGCAGCGGGCGGAATGGAGTGCCGCGCGACCTCGCTGCCAGGCATGGATGAGGGGGACGGGCCCAGAGCCCGTCCCCCTCATCGCGTTCAGCCGGTGGTGCTTACAGCCGGCCGGTGATCAGCGCCGTCATCCTCGGCGTGCCGATGCCCGTCGCCTCGTCATAGCCGGGCGTCGTCGGGAACAGGCCGTTGTTGTTCGTGGTCTGTCCCACCCCGGTGATGTCGTGGAAGGACAGCCGCGGGGCCAGGAGGTTGGCCAGGTACAGCGTCGGGTTGATGTTGCCGCTGCGGTGCCCCTGGAAGCTGTCCCGGTCCGCGATGATCGCCGACCACAGGGGCGACGACAGGCTCGTCCCGCCGATGCCGAACCAGCCGGGCGCGTTGGTGCTGCTGAACTGGCCGCAGATGCCTTCCGGCGTGTTGGCGTTGTTCGTGCAGTACTCCGCGTACGGCGTGAACTCGTCGGCGTTGGCCGAGACATCGGGGGCCTCGCGGCAGGGCGTGCCCGTGCTGGCCAGCTGGCACTGCGTCGTGCCGTTGGCCACGGTCGTGTTCGGGTTATTGACCCCCCTGCCGATCTGGTAGAACGGCCGTCCCCAGAACTCGCTGGAACCACCGCCGCCGGCGCCGGTCGCACCGCACCAGAAGAAGCCGGGCTGGCCGCCCTCGCTCGCGCTGGCGTTGCACAGGTTGTCGACGTTCCACACCGTCTCCTGGCCCAGCGGGTAGGCCGGTTTCGGGTTGGTGCCGGGGTTGGCGCTCTCCAGTGAGGTGCCGCCGACGCTCGTCACCCAGGGCTGGGCCGACGGGTCGAGCAGGTTGGGGATGGTCGTGCCGTCGGAGCGGATGCAGGAGAACGCGCCGCTGTCACCCTCGGCGCCGAACATGCTCTGGCCCTGCAGCGCCATCTGCTCGAAGACGATGTTCTCGGATTGCACGTAAGCCGCGCTCTCGTCGTTCTCGCAGACGGCCCAGCTGGAGCTGATCGAGGCCGCCTGGTCGGCGTTCGCGATCGCGGTGTACTCGTCGAGCTCGGTCTGGCCGGTGAAGTCGTTCGGGGCGTTGTAGACGATGAAGTGGCTGGCGTCGGGCGAGAGCGCGATCTGCGTCTCGATGTCGGCGTCCACCTCGACGTCACCCGCGTACCCGTTGAACGACGGCGGGCAGGTGTCGCCCGCCGGGCAGGCCGGGTTCAGCGGTCCGCCATCCACGTTGACGTCGACCAGTCGCGGGTTGTATCCGGCGCCGAAGAACGTGTGCGCGTAGACGTTGATGTCGGAGCGCTGATAGGCCGACAGCTCGAACACCGCGATGTTGACCCCGGCGCCCTTGCCGCGGGCGCCGACGCGCGGCGCGCCGTAGATCGAGTTGGTCTGCGACGGCGTGAGGCCGTTGCAGCCGGGGGAGCCGCCGAAGCCGAACGGGAAGCCCACGCCGTTGTTGACGGCGTTGAACAGCTGCGCGGTGGTGGGGTACGGGGCCTCACAGCTCGCGGTCGAGGTCCCGGCGGCCCTGGCCGGGTGAACGACGTTCTTCGCGTGCATCACCATCGAGTGCTCGCGAACCGTATTAGAAAGGCCGATAACGCCCAGCACGCTGCTGGCCAGCGTCTTGGGCACCGCCACGGTCGCGGAGTTCGAGAAGTAGGCGATGCCCTTCTTGTCCCGGTAGGTGCTCAGCGTGGTGCGGAAGGCGGCCGAGACGCGCTGGCTGGAGCCGCTGGCCCGGACCAGGAATGGCGAGGTCGAGTTCTGCACCGTCAGGCCGGCGCCCCGCAGGTAGCTCGCGACGGCAGCGCGCTCGGCCTTGCTGGGCGCGAACCGGGCGGTGAACTGGCCCCTGGCCAGCCAGTGGTGGTAGGCGCGGCTGCCCTTGGTGTAGGCGGCCTTCAGCTCCGCGTTCAGCCCCGCGGCGTTCCGCGGCGCGAGCGCGACCTCGATCGACATGCGCGAGCTGCTGTACTTGCCGGTGACCTTGTCGGTCGTCGCCGGCACGCTGCCCTTGAGAGCCGAGAAGGTGGGTGTGCTCAGGGGTGCCGCGACTGCGGCGGTCGCGGCGAGTGAACCGGTCATCCCGGTCATCGCCAGTCCCAAGACCGCGACGGCGCCGGCGCGGATGGGATGGTGAAGCAACCTCATGCATGCCCTCCTGGTTGGTTGACAACTGGTTGGAAAGCCTGATGTACAGGGGATGTACGGCGCTAAGCCTGATTGACCGTGAATGCTGAAGTCAAGATCTCTTATTCATGCTTTTTTTCATATTCCGCCGGCCAGGTCGCCCCGCCCGGGCCCGGCTGGGGCGAGTGTGACCTGGCCAGCGGGCACTTTACGTGCGAATGTGGTACCGAGCCCCGAGCCCATTGCCAGCATGTGGAGGGTCTGATGGGCAGGGATGTCCCAGCCATCACCGTTAGCCAGCAAGACCGGCGCGCCTACCGCGAGAAGGTGCGCCAGTGCCTCGACGTGTTCGCGCGGATGCTGCGGGAGTCCCGGATCGAGGGCGGAACGCCCCGCCTGGGCCTGGAGATCGAGCTGAACCTGGTCGACGACGCGGCGCTGCCGTCGATGCGCAACACCGAGGTCCTGGAGGCCATCGCCGATCCGCACTGGGCCAGCGAGCTCGGCCAGTTCAACCTGGAGATCAACGTCCCGCCCCATAACCTGGCCACGGACGCCTTCGCCCGGCTGGAGGACGCCGTCCGCAGCAGCCTGAGCCATGCCGACAAGCGCGCGCTGGAGGCCGGCACCCGCCTGGTGATGGTGGGCATCCTGCCGACCCTGCGGTCGTGCGACGTCACCGAGCAGGCCATGTCGGCCAACCCGCGGTACCGCCTGCTCAATGAGCAGATGTTCGCCGCTCGCGGCGAGGAGATGCAGATCGCGATCGAGGGACCAGAGCGGCTGCTGGCCCACGTCGACACGATCATGCCCGAGGCGGCCTGCACCAGCGTGCAATTCCACCTGGAGGTCAGCCCGGAGGCATTCGGGAGTTACTGGAACGCGGCGCAGGCGGTCGCCGGCGTCCAGGTCGCGCTGGCCGCGAACTCGCCGTTCCTGTTCGGCCGGGAGCTGTGGCGGGAGACCCGGATCCCGCTGTTCGAGCAGGCGACCGACACCCGGCCCGAGGAGCTGCGAGAGCAGGGCGTGCGTCCGCGGGTCTGGTTCGGCGAGCGCTGGATCACCTCGGTGTTCGACCTTTTCGAGGAGAACCTGCGGTACTTCCCGGCGCTGCTGCCGCTGCGCGAGGACGAGGACCCGGTGGCCGCGCTGGACCGCGGTGACGCGCCGCAGCTAGCCGAGCTGACCTTGCACAACGGGACCGTCTACCGGTGGAACCGGCCCGTGTACGCCGTGGTGGACGGGCGGCCGCACCTGCGGGTGGAGAACCGGGTGCTGCCGGCCGGGCCGTCGGTCGCCGACGTGATGGCGAACGCGGCCTTCTACTACGGGGTGGTCCGCGCGCTGGCCGAGGCCGAGCGGCCCATCTGGACCCGCATGTCGTTCTCGGCCGCCGCGGAGAACCTGGTCAGCGGGGCCAGGAACGGGATCGACGCGCGGGTCTACTGGCCGGGCATGGGCCAGGTGCCGGTCCCCGAGCTGGTGCTGCGGCGCCTGCTCCCGCTCGCCTGGGAGGGACTAGGCCGCTGGGGGGTGGACTCGGCCGACGCGGAGCGGCTGCTCGGCATCATCGAGCAGCGCTGCCTGACCGGCCGGACTGGCGCGACCTGGCAGTCCGAGACCGTGCACGCGCTGAACGGGCCGCTGGACCGAGGCGATGCCCTGCAGCGGATGACGCAGGGCTATATCGAGCGGATGACCTCGAACGAGCCGGTGCACCGCTGGCCCGCCCTGTAGGGTGACGGCGACCCAGGGCTCGGCCAGCGCGGATCTCCGGCTCAGCCAGGGGTCCGGGCGGTGGGTCCTGGCGGCCACGGTCCTGGGCTCCAGCATGGCCCTGCTCGACTCCACCGTGGTCAACGTGGCGCTGCCGACCATCGGCCGGAGCCTGCACACGTCGCTGGGCGGACTGCAGTGGACCGTCACCGCCTACACCCTGACGCTGGCGGGGCTCATCCTGCTCGGCGGCTCGCTGGGTGACCGGCTCGGCCGCAAGAAGGTGTTCCTCACCGGCGTCGTCTGGTTCGCCCTGGCCTCCGCCCTGTGCGGGCTGGCCCCGGGCATCGCGGTGCTGGTCGGCGCCCGGGTCCTGCAGGGCATCGGGGGAGCGCTGCTGACGCCCGGATCGCTGGCGATCATCCAGGCGTCGTTCGCCCCGGAGGACCGGCCGCGCGCTGTCGGCGCCTGGTCCGGGCTCGGCGGCGTGGCCGGGGCCGCGGGCCCCCTGCTGGGCGGGTGGCTCGTGCAGACCGCCGGGTGGCGCTGGGTCTTCCTGCTGAACCTGCCGCTGGCCGCGGCCGTCATCGCCGTGACGATGCGGCACGTACCCGAGACGCGGGACCCCGCGGCGACGGGCAAGTTCGACATCGCCGGCGCCGCGCTGGCGGCCACGGCGCTCGGCGGGATCACCTACGCGCTCATCGAGGCGCCGACGGCGGCCAGCGACCCCGTCGGCATCGCGGCGGCCGCCGCGGCCGGGGTGGCGGCGGCCGTGGCGTTCATCCTCGTGGAGCGCCGCCGCACCAGCCACCCCGGCACCGTGCCCGCCATGCTGCCGCTCGACGTGTTCGCCTCGCGCCAGTTCAGCGCCGTCAACGTGATCACCTTCCTGGTCTACGCCGCGCTGGGCGGGGTGCTGTTCCTGCTCGTGCTGCAGGTCCAGGTGGTGTCGGGCTACTCGCCGCTGAAGGCTGGCACCGCGCTGCTGCCGGTGACGCTGGTGATGCTGGCGTTCTCCGCGCGGTCGGGCGCGCTCGCTGCGCGGATCGGCCCGCGCTGGCCGATGTCGGCCGGGACGGCGGTCTGCGCGGCCGGGCTGCTCCTGATGCTGCGGATCGGCCCGCACGTCTCCTACCTGAGCGACGTGCTGCCCGCCGTGACCGTGTTCGCGGTCGGCCTCACGCTGACCGTCGCCCCGCTGACCGCGACGGTGCTGGCCAGCGCGGATGTCCGGCACGCCGGGGTGGCCAGCGGCGTCAACAATGCCGTGGCGCGGGCCGCGGGCCTGCTGGCGGTGGCCGGGATCCCGGCGGCGGTCGGGCTGAGCGCCGCTAGTTACCACTCGCCCGTCCTCTTTAATGACGGCTTCGACAAGGCGGCGGTCGGCTGCGCGGTCATCCTGGCCGTGGCCGCCCTCCTGTCAGCCGTCATGATCCGCGGCGACGTGCTCCGCGAGCCGGCCGGCGAGCCGGCGGCCCGGCCGGAATGCCTGACCAACTGTGCGATCGGCGCGCCGCCGCTGGAGCCGGCCGAGCCAGCCCCGCCCGGCCGCGGCTACCGAGCCGGGGTCAGGTGTCCAGGCCGAGAGTGAAGGTGGGCTTGGGCGTGGTGGCCGGCAGCCGGTGCTCCTCCGACAGGCGGCGGATCGCCGTGCCGGTCGCCAGGAACTCCGTCGCGTGCTCGCCCCAGACGTGGTTGTACACGCCAACGCTGACCCCGACGATGCCCGACGAGCGCGCCTGCGACGCCTCGGCCTGCATCCGGACCAGGGCCAGTTCCCGCGCCTCGTATACCCCCTGCGTGAACTGCACCATCTCCTGGTTCTGGCCGATCTGGCGCAGCGACTGCATGACCCCCTGGTGGGCGATGTGGTAGACGCAGGTGCCCAGCACGAAGGCCACCGGCACCGCGCCGCTGGCCAGCAGCCGGAAGAAGTCCTGGGCGGACAGGTCAGAGGTGAACGCCCGGCCGTCCGGGGCACGGTGCGCGCCGCTGCCGTTCAGTGCCCGCACGGCGGTGCCGGTCGCGATGAACTCCAGCACCTCCTGGCCCCAGACATACATCTGCATCTTGAGCTCGACCCCGACGATGCCGTCGGCGCCGAGGTGGTCGGCCTCGGCGCGCATGCGCGTCATCGCCAGTTCCCGCGCGTTGTACATGCACTGGGTGAGCACCTGGAGTTCCTGGTTCTGCGACCACCGGCCCGCCTGCAGGCCGATGTGGTAGATCGACGACCCGACCACGAAACCCAGCGGTTCGAAGCCGGCCTCGCCCAGCAGCGCGTACTCCGACACGGTCAGGTCCGAGGTGAACACCCCGGCCGGGTCGGCGCCGGCGGTGTGCGCCAGTCGGCTGTTCGCCGCCTCGGGCTCCCAGCTACCTGGCGCGGGGGCCTGCTGACCTGAGAAAAGCGGCATGGGTTCTGTCTCCTCCGGGGCCGGCGAATCGCATGCGCTAGCGTACTGCCGCACCGGCGGTCGCCGCTGGCCGCGGCCGTTAGCTGTCGCCGGGCGCCGGATCGGGGTGTTCAACGGGATGTTCAACGGGGTGCTCGCCGGCCGGGACCTCCTTGATGTCCACGTCGATGTCCACGTCGGTGCGACGCTGCTCGGCCAGGGCGTATATCTCGTAGGCCCGCTTGTCAGCCTCGGTCAGCGGCGGCGGGACCAGGCTGCGCGGCCAGAGCCGGAGCACCCGGACGACGTTGAGCTCCACGGCGTACAAGGTGAGCTGGGCCTGCAGGTAGAACCAGGCCAGCAGGCCCAGCACGACGCCGAACACCCCGTAGGCGGAGTTGCTGGCGAGCTGGTGCCCGACGAAGTAGCCGCCGATCAGCTGCAGGATCTGCCAGGCGATCGCCGCCAGGATCGCGCTCAGCCGCAGGTCGCGAGCCGGAACCTCCCTCGCCGTCGCCAGCCGGAATCCGAGCCAGAACAGGCCCACGTTCAGCAGGAGCGAGACGGCCGTGGCCGCGACGCGGGCGAACACGCCGCCCAGGTGGCCGGTCCCGCCGGCGATGCTGGACAGCGTGATCGTCGCGATCATGCCCGGCCCGATGACGGCGATGAGCCCGAAGCTGCGCAGCATCCCCCAGGGGAAGCCCGGCCGACGGGCCATCGGCACCGCCCACACCGAGTTCAGCGCGTTCTGCATGGCGTTCGCCACCCCGCGCGCGCCGAAGAGGGTCAGCACCAGCCCGATCACCAGCGCCAGCCCGGTGCCGCTCAGGCCGTGCAGGTTGTGCTGCAGCTGGGTGCCGATCACCGGATACTGCTTCAGTGCGGTGCTCAGGAGCTGGTCCTGCAGCTTCTTATTGTTCTTGAGCACCAGCTCCAGCACGGTGACCAGGACCAGCAGCAGCGGGAAGATCGACGCGAAGGCGTAGTAGGCGATCAGCGCGGCGAGGTTCCCGGCCTGGTCGTCGCCGAACTTCTTCCAGGTGGCGATGGCCACCGCCAGCCAGGACCGGCTCTGCTGGGCCCGGTCGAGGGTGTCCAGGTATCGCTTGAGCGCGTTCATGACCAGCCTCTATTACCCCGAGCGGGAATTCTCACGCATAACGGGGCCCTGCGGCCGGCTCCAGCCTTCCTGGCCGTCTGCCGCCCGGGCTCGGCACCCGGAGGATAATGAGGCCGGGGGCTGTGGTTCCAGCAGCGGTCCATGAGGGGTGAGTGCCGGTGGATCGGGACGGCACGCTAGTCGGCAGCATCGGCGTTCTCACGATCGCCACCAGGGGCCAGGCCGGCCCCGGTGAGGTGCTGATCCCGATCCGGGGTGGCTCGGAGACCTTTATCGCGTGGTCCCCGGAGCCGCTGCCCAGGGGAAGCACCGTTCTGGTCATCGAGTCACGCGGGACCAGGTCCGTCGACGTCAGTGAATGGACCGACCCGCTGAGCTACTTCCCCGAGAGCTGAGCGAGGAGTAAAAAGAGCAGAAGTCAAGCAATTCCGGCGTATTTGCCAGAAGCATCGCTACTAGCCCGCTGGCTACTCGCTCGCTGGGCCCCGACTGGAGATGAAAGAGATGTTCGGCTACCGTGTTCCGCGGCCTGATGAGGCCATGCTGGTCTCAGGCGGCAAGTTCGGGCGCAATGGTGCCCCGTTCAAGGTCGTAACCGGCCACGGCACGTTCGTCCCGCCGTTTGTCCGCAAGGTCAACTTCCTCACGCTGTCCATGACCGAGTCCGAGGTCTCCGAGACCTGCGTGACCAAGCAGGGCATCGCGCTCAACGTCCGCGCCGTGATCGCGTTCAAGGTTGGCAACGATGAGGAGAGCATCGTCAACGCCGGCCAGCGGTTCCTGTCCGACCAGGACCAGATGTCCACGCTGACCGGGCGGATCTTCGCCGGGCACCTGCGCTCGATCATCGGCTCGATGACCGTCGAGGAGATCGTCACCGAGCGGCAGAAGCTCGCGACCGAGGTGCTGGACGGCTCGAAGTCGGAGATGGCCAAGATCGGCCTGACCGTCGACTCGCTGCAGATCCAGTCGATCGACGACAACAACATCGGCTACATCGACGCCATGGCGGCGCCGCACAACGCCGCCATCCAGCGCCAGGCGCAGATCGCTCAGGCGCAGGCCAACCAGGCGTCGGCCGAGGCGCAGCAGCAGTCCCAGCGGGCCCAGGCCGAGTACGCCCGGCAGACGTCCGTCGTCCAGGCCCAGTACAAGGCGGAGGTCGACAAGGCCCAGGCCGAGGCGGCGCAGGCCGGCCCGCTGGCGCAGGCGCAGGCCACGATGGCCGTTCTGTCTGCTCAGGCCGAGCTGGCCCAGCGCCAGGCCGAGCTGCGGCAGCGTCAGCTCGTCGCCGAGGTCATCAGGCCGGCGGAGGCGGAGGCCGAGAAGGTCCGGATTCTGGCCGTGGCCGATGCCAAGCGAGTGACCATGCAGGCCGAGGCCGCGGCGTCGCATAACCGCGTCGCGCTCGACCGGATGCTGATCGAGCAGCTGCCGCAGATCGTGCGGGAGGCGGCGGCCGGGCTGGCCGGGGCCAACATCAGCGTGCTCAACGGCGCGGACGGGCTCGGCGAGATCGCGGCGGGCCTCGTCGCCCAGGGCCTGACGATCCTTGAGTCGGTCAAGAAGAACATCAGCGGGGCCACGGACGAGACGCCCGCGCCGTCGGGCCTGCCCGCCGTCAACGGCGACGTCGGGGCGCGGGACACCGGAGCGCGGGACGCCGGAGCGCGGGACGCCGGTGCGCGGGGCGAGGGCAGCAGCCGCAGGTGATGGCGGCACTGGACAGCCGGCGGTTCGCTGGGTAACAACATCGCCGTAATTCACTCTTTGCCAGACGGCAAGTGCGCAATGTGGCCGGGAGTTCTCGCGTCAATCGGGTGAGTTTTACGGCGATACCAGATTGTTCGCCGTCTTGTCCAGTTAATCCCTGGGGATTAGTTTAACTACCTCAGGTATGAGCGGCGTTACCCGTGGTAGCGTACAAACTACTGACTGGCAGGGCGGGATAACAGAGTGCAACCTTAGCCAGCATCGTCGCAGTACCTTCGCCAGCCGTTACCGGCTCCGGCTTGACCGCCCAAGCCGCCGGAAATTGGCAGTCGGCCTGGCGAATTCCAAAACAGGAAGGAAATCCCCAATGCGCAACCGCTTTGCGAGGGCGTGCTCTGTGCTCGCGGCTGGGGTCGCCGTCACGTCTGTGATCGGCCTCTCTGCGGCGAGTGTGGCGAGTGCGGCAACGAAGCCCGACGCCACGCCGGCTTGTGGCTTCAACTGCTTCAACCTGTCGAGCCTCGTCCTCGGCCCGCACACCATCCAGAACGCATACGTGCCGGGTGACACCGGAGTGGGCGGCAAGGTTGGCCAGAAGGTCAACATGAACTACGCCAGCAACAGCCACCCGAACGAGGACTTCACCGGCGCGTTCGTCGGCACCCTCGGCGACTTCTGCCCGAACCTGGGCGGCACCGGGCTGTCGCCCACGTCGTACGTGTGCATCCACTACCCGAACACCTACCCGGTGTTCGAGGCGGACTGGTCGCCTTTCGGCAACGAGAGCGGCCTGTGCGTTGGCGCCTGGACACCGGTCTACAGCGGCGAGAACGTGACGCTGCAGGACTGCGGCAGCTCGACCAGCACGATCTGGGTCGGTGACATCGCCAACGGCACCTTCCACCACGGCCGTCATTACATGCCGTGGGTGAATGGCGCGAGCTCCAACTTCAGTCACCCGCTCACCCTGCAGGTGGACCCCGGCACCACCCGGCCGATCAACCAGCTCAAGCTGGCGTCGCTGAACAAGCTGACGGGCGGCGTGGCGCCGGACAGCCAGGAGTTCACGTTCCGCTTCGGGCCGGTCAGCTGACCGACCTCGGCGACTGCCCGGGCGGGCGGCGGCGCAACGCCAATCGCCCCGGGTACCGCACCTAGCACGGCGCCGGGCCGAGGTGGGTCACTGCCCGACATCACGGACCCCGGCTAGCAAGACAGGATGCTCCCCCCGCTTTCGGCGGGGGGAGCATCTTTGTCTGTGCCGGTGCCCCAAATCGCGACATGGGACGGCGTCGGCCCGGGTTATATCTGCGGGTGGACGCGCGGCGCTGTACCGGCGGAAGGGACACCAGGCGGTACATGGACGAAGACGACGAGATGCTGGCCGACTGGGCCGAGGCTGCCTGCGCGGAGCTGGGGATCGACTGGGAGGACGCGGCCGGGGTGGTGCTCGGCCTGGCCGGTCATGTCGCCCGCTCGGTGGGCGAGCCGACCGCGACGATCTCCGCTTTCCTGCTCGGACTGGCGGTCGGCCACGGGCATCCGGTCGCGGGTGCCGCGGTCCGGCTGCGGGAGTTCGCCGACGACTGGGAGCGCGCCGGCGGCCGGTGACGAGCTGCCGAACGGCAAGATAGTCCCATGAAGCCGTCCGAGCAGCGGATCCTCGCGCAGCTGCAGGCCGAGCTGAGCCGGGTCGTCCGCTATGACGACGAGTCCATCGTCCACGACAAGTGGATCAGGCAGCGCTATGACGGCGGTGCCTTTGCCAGCTTCGCGCCCGCGCGGGCGGCGGCCGTCCAGACGGCCTGGCATGAGGCCGGGCACGCGGTGGCGGCACTGGCCGTGGGGGCTCGTTTTAACTCGGCCAGCATTCACCACTCGGCCAGTAGTCACGGCCGCGGCAGCCAGGGCCGGGTGCATGGCATCACCGGCGCCGCCGAGCTGACTTTCGTCGTCGACGCGGCCGGCCAGATCGCCGAGCGGCTGATGAACTGGACCATGCTGGACAGCGACGAGGACCTGCGCGCGTGGCTGGCGGCGTGGCGGAGCGACGGCGGGGACGCCAGGCGCTTTCGCCGGGCCATCAGCGAGCGCTTCGGGCAGGACGAGCTGGGCGCGTGGCGCTACAGCGAGAAGCTGCTGACCAGCCAGCGGCTCAAGGTCCGCCAGGTGGCCAGGGCGCTGCTCGTGCACCCCCGGCACCTGACCTACGGCGTAGTGGCGGAGATCGCCGCCGCGAGCTGACGACGGCGCAGGACCACTACCGTCGGCTGCTGACCCAGACCGAGGAAGCATTACTCTGTACAGACTACCGCTTAGGGCATGGATGTAGCCGTCACCGAGCTGCGGGCCCATCTCGGCAAATGGCTCGAGCGAGCACGCGGAGGCGACGAGGTCGTGATCACCGACCGCGGGGTCCACGTCGCCAGGCTGCTCGGCCTGACGACCACAGCCGCGCTGGAGCGCCTGGCCGCCGACGGGGTGATCGGGCGGCCTGTGGTGGCCCAGCGCCCCCGGGCATCCGGGCGTCCCCGTCCCCGCGCGCGTCGGCCTCTGGCCGACATCGTCAGTGAGCAGCGGGGCTGACAGTGCCGCTTGTCTACCTCGACTCCAGCGCCTTCGTGAAACTGCTGGTCGAAGAAGCAGGCAGCGAACTGGCGGCTGAGCTGTGGGACGGATGTGATGCCGCGGTCGCGAGCCGCCTGGCCTATCCCGAGGTGCGGGCCGCGCTTGCCGCGGCCGCTCGCAACCATGATCTCGGTGACCACGACCTCGACGCCGCCGAGCAAGCGTGGGATGAGTACTGGACGGCTACGCGCCCGGTCGAGTTCACCAGGGCCGTTGAGCAGCACGCCGGTCAGCTGGCCCGCTCACACGCGCTCAGGGGTGCGGACGCCGTCCACCTCGCCAGCGCCCTGGCTATCGGTGACCCCGACCTGGTCGTCGCTGTGTGGGACCGGCGCCTGCACGCCGGAGCCAGGGCGGCCGGTGCTCGGGTCGCCCCAGCTACATTCGACGCGTAGTCGGCGAAGCGCCTTGAGCATCCGCTCGCTGGTGCTGGTGATCAACGCGGCGAGCTGGCGGGCTGGCGGCCAGCGGGATCTGGAGGGTGGAGAACGCCTGGTCGATCAGCGTGGTGCTGGACGGCTGGCGGACTCCGTGCACGGGGCGGCTGCCAGAATGTTGCGGTGACGACCGCCGACCCGACCCGGCAGGCCCTGCTGCGCCGAGGTTTCACCCTCGAGTACCTCACCCTGGCCTGGAACGTGATCGGGATCGCGGTGCTCACGGTCGCGGCGATCTCCGCCCGGTCGGTGGCCCTGGCCGGGTTCGGCCTGGATTCCCTGATCGAGATCGGCGCGTCCACGGTCGTGATCTGGGAGCTATCCGGCGACAGGCCAGAACGCCAGCGTCGCGGCCTGCGGCTGATCGGGTACGCCTTCGCTGCCCTGGCGGTCTACCTGCTGGCGCAGTCCACGGTGGTGCTGGCGACCGGTTACCACCCCCGGCACTCCGTGCCCGGCATCGTCTGGACGTCGCTGACCGCGGCGGCGATGTTCGCGCTGGCCGCCGGTAAGGCGCGCACCGGCCGGGCGCTGGATAACCCCGTGCTGCGGACCGAGGGACGGGTCACGCTGATCGACGCGATCCTGGCCGTGGCCGTGCTGCTGGGCCTGGCACTCAACGCCGCGCTGGGCTGGTGGTGGGCCGACCCGGCCGCCGGGTACGTGCTGGTCTACTACGCCGCCCGGGAGGTGGCGCAGATCTTCCGCGGCGAGCACTAGCGCCGCCCGGGAGACCGAGACAGCGGGCCTATGCTCGGGCTGTCAGGGTCCCTGATCCGGTCGCCGTGTCCTGTGGGTGAGCAACGGGGGGAGGTGCGCATGTGAAACTCGATGCGCCGCGGCGGGCCGTCACGCTGGATGAGCTTCGTGCTCACCGCGAGGAGATCTTGCGGCTCGGCGAGCGGTTCGGGGTGCGCAACATCCGGGTCTTCGGATCGGTCGCGCGTGGCGAGGCTCGCGCGGATAGCGACCTGGACCTGCTGGTCGATGTCGACCGGGGTCACGGCTACATCGACATGGCCGGGTTCGCCCTCGGTGTCGAGGACCAGCTTGGGGTCTTCACTCAGGTGGCCACTTCCCGCGGCCTGAAGCTCCGGATCAGGGATCGTATTCTCCGTGAGGCTGTCGTCTTGTGAGACGTGACGGTGAGCGGCTTGCCGACATTACCGAGGCTGCGGAAAAGATCTCGGTGCGGACGGGCAAGGGCCGGCAGGCATTCGACGCTGATGAAGATATCCAGATTGTGCTAGTGCATCTGATCCACAGGTAATAGGTGAAGCTGCTTCTGGCCAGTCCGACCTTGGCAGCGGGCCCTGAGCGGAGGGGCGTCGCCGGTCCGGTCTGACCCGGTGCCAGGATGGCCGCTGGCCTGCGGGTTCTCGGAGCGGGTGACCGGGACCGAACCGGCATGACCAGCTTGGATGCGCCGTACAAGCGCCGTACACTGGTCGTGGAGGTCGAGACGATGACGACGAAGGAAGCCCGACTTGAGCTAAGGCTCGACGAGCGCAGCAAGGAGCACATCGTACGAGCAGCCGAGCTGAGCAATGAGTCTGTCAGCTCCTTTGTACTGCTTGCAGCCGCTGCGGCAGCGGACAAGGTGCTGGCACGTGCCAGCTATACCGTTATGCCGGCAGATCAATTCGACGAACTGCTCGCCGCGCTGGATCTTCCCGAGGAGGCCCCTACCCTGGTCCAAACGGGCCAGCGGACTAGGAGGTACCGGCGACGGTGACGGAGTGGCTGTCTGAACCGCTGGGCGATGCGCATGACTTGTCCGCGTTTGATTGCGGTGTCCCTGCGCTGAACGCGTGGTTCAAGGAGCAAGCCCGCCGGGCGCAGGTCTCGGGCACGGCCATGACCTACGTGTGGACGGACGGCCGTAGCGCCCGTGTTGTCGCCTACTACGCGATAACGCCGCATCAGGTGCTGCGCGAGGAGGTGTCCGGCGGCCTGGCGGGAGGAGTGAGCGTGATTCCGGGGTATCTGCTCGCGAGGCTAGCTGCGGATCAGGGTCTGCATGGCCAGGGTCTTGGCGGCGAACTACTGCACGATGCGCTTGATCGCGTTGTGTCGGCCGCCGACGTAGCCTCTGGTCGGCTGGTTGTCGTTGATGCCATCGATGAGCAGGCGGCGGCGTTCTACCGCCACCACGATTTCGTGCCGGTCCGGGACAATCCGCTCCGCCTTGTGATGAAGATCAGCACCTTGAGGAAGGCCATTGGTCCTTGACCTTTCCTGACGTTGGCGCAGCGTAGTTTCCATCCGGTCGGCTGGGGGCCTGGCGCTCAGCGACGTGGGCGCGACCAGGACCACTGAACGCGGCAGCAACTCGTCCGCCTGCACGATGACCCCGTAACGCCGACCGCGATCTCAAGCATCTCATGCCGGTCGTCCTCGTCAGCCTCAAGCGCCGCCACTTCGGCGGCTAGCGAGGCTCGGTGCGCGTAGTGCCGTGGTACAGAGTAGTACGGCCGGGTATCCTGATGTCATGGCACATCCAAGAGGAGAGTCTACCGATGTCAGCGTCCGCCAGTTCGTCGCCGACTCCGGATCGATCACGCGTGGTCTGCGGCAAGGGAACGCATACACGCTGACTCTCAACGGCGAGCCTCTGGCCAAGATGGTCCCGATCAGGCGCCGCCAGGCCGTTCCCAAGGATGAAGTCCTGGCGATCTTCGCCACCGCTCCGGTGGTCGACGTCGATGAGCTGCGCTCTGATCTCGATGCGGCGGTGACCCAGGATCTTCGCGACCCATATGTGGGTACCGGCCTGTGACGGTTCATGGGGTCGGTGTGCTGGACACCAGCATCATCGCGGCTCTTAGGCTCTACGACCCGGCGGAATTGCCTGAAACATTTCTGATTACGGCGATCACGCTGGGTGAACTGTCCTACGGGCCTCATGCCACCGACGATCCGCTGAAACGCGCGGGACGGGTAGCCGTCTTGCAGCATGTGGAATCGACCTTCGAGGCACTCTCATATGACCAGCACGCGGCGCGGTTTTATGGTCAGATCTGCGCGGCAGTTCGAGCGGCCGGCCGTCAGCCGCGCAAGCGCGCTTCTGACCTGATGATCGCTGCGACCGCCGCGAGCAACGCTCTGCCCCTCTACACCGCTAACCCAGATGATTTCCATGGCTCGGAGGAACTCGTCGAACTGGTCGGGGTCCGGGGGCGGCTGTGAAGACACCGGTCCTGGTCAAGGGCTTCTAAGGCGGACTCGGCAGCAGAAGGGAATTGGCTGGCCCTCGGTTGACTCTTTGCCGGTGGGAGTGCCTGGTCCCCTCTGGGCCGCGCAGTATCGCAACCGTCTGGATTCCCGCTAGCGGAGCCCCAGAACGGTGGTGAGGGCTTCGTCGATCCCCCATTGCTGGTCTGGGCTGAGCCGACCCACCAGATCGCCAAGCCGTCCGGCGTCGATCGCGCCGACTTGCTCAACTAGTACCCGGGTGGTCTCGCCCAGCAGTTCGATCTCCGGGCGGAATGATGCGGGCCTGGCGCTCAGCGACGTGGGCGCGACCAGGACCACTGAACGCGGCAGCAACTCGTCCGCCTGCACGATGACCCCGTAACGCCGACCGCGTTGCTCGTGGCCGGTGCCCCGCGGCGGGCGGAATTCGTGAATGTCACCTCGCAGCACGCATGCTCTCCATGAACTCTGCCACCTCAAGCATCTCGCGCCGGTCGTCCTCGTCAGCCTCAAGCGCCGCCACTTCGGCGGCTAGCGCGGCTCGGTGCCGGAGTCGGCTGGCGCTGTCGAGGATCGCTCTGCGGATCGCTTCGGATCTGCTCAGGCCTGTCGATTCAAGCTGAGCCAGCGCACGCAGGGCCTCGGCATCGAGGCGGACGCTGATGGCTGAGGACATGCTCCCAGTGTATCACGATCTGTCATACAAACAACGTCATCGCTACTCGACAAGCCAGCGCTGCGACTTGCCCGGACGGGCCTTCGTGGCACGAGCGTGGCACGGAGGCCATTTCAAATGCGGGCGTTTGGGGCCTGTTCATGGCCCCGAGCAGCCCGATAGGTGGAGCGGGCGACCGGGATCGAACCGGCATGACCAGCTTGGAGGATCGGTAGTGCGGCATCTGGGGTGACCTCCGGGAACACCGGTCCTGGTCACAGGCTCGCGAGGGCCCGTGAGTTACCGCGATTCACCCTGGATCGCCGTGGCGTGGGGCACGTATGTGGCACGCGCGGGAGTGCATCGTGCGGCGCGGTGAGGCGGGAGTGCTGGTGGGTGTCGGCGGCTTGCCAGGTTGAGTTGCTCGATCCTGGCCTCCTCGTGACTGCACTACCACCTTGCAAGAGCCGCCGAACTGCTTCTCATCCCGCCTGCGGTAGGCCCACCCGCCAGAGCACGGAGGCGTGAGCCGGCTCGCGGAGGCTGCCTCGGGATACGATGACCTTCTCAGCCGAGGAGGGCAGCCAGCATGAGTAATACGCTTCGTCTCACCGCGCTTGTCTGGCAGGAAGGCGAGGAGTTCGTATCGCTGTGCCCCGAGGTCGATGTTGCCAGCTTCGGAGCGACGATTGACGAGGCCCTGGCCATGTTGCGTGAGGCGCTGGAGGTTCGTTTCTCTGACGCTGACGTTCCTGAGCTGCCGGCTCATGGTGAGCCGATCATGACCACTATCAACGTTGAGGTGCCCGGGACCGCTGCGTGAGCCCGCGGATGCCTCAGCCCAGTGGCCTCCAGCTTGTTAAGGCGTTAGAAAAGATCGGATTCCACGATGTTCCGGGCGGCAAGGGAAGTCACCGCAAACTCAGCAACGGCATGCGAACTGTTATCGTCCCGACTCATCGTGGCGCTGTTCCGATCGGGACGCTAGCTTCGATTCTCCGCCAGGCAGGCATCAGCGCCGACGACCTCCGAAAGCTTCTATAGGCCTAGAAGCGCGCTCTGACCTTTAGCGATGGAGCGGGCGACCGGGATCGAACCGGGAAGGCGCGGGAGTGCACTGCGCGGCGCGGGACTCCGTCTCGAGCCCGGGGCTCGCGCGCTTCATGTCTTCTTGGTCCGGCCCCGCGGCCAGGCGGCCCATGGGGGTGGGCTGTCGGCTGGGCGGGAGTGCTGGTCGGTGCCGGGTGGCAATTCGGGTGACGGATCTGGCATCGGACCTCACCAGACTTTTTCGCGCGCAGATCATCAGCGACTTGCTGAGCCGCTACTTCAGCGCGGTCGACGACAAACGCCTCTACCATGGGACAGCGGCGGCGACGTTCATGCCCAATGGCCGCCTGGAATGCCCCAACGGTTCGGCGCTTGTCGGCCCGGACGCCATTGCCGTCGGGCAGAGCGAGAGTTTGCCCGCTTCCGGGCGACCCACCATGTCACCACCGACCACGTGGTTGATCTCGACGGGGACACTGCCCGGCCCAGGCCCTGGCGGTGCGCACCGTCGACGGGTGGCGCCTGAGCGAACTTACCCTGCGCAATACGTGGCGCACGGGCGCGGGCCTGTCTGGGATGGCCATGCTAAGGACTGGGAGTCCAGGCGGCTGATCGGGGCGACTGACCGAGAGTCCGGTTACGGGCCGTGCGGGGTCGCTCCCGCCCGGCCTTCCAGGCCGTACATCGTCGAAGTCGTTGCCGACCACGCGTTCAGCTCGATCGGCGTAACCACCGCGCCGAATTCGGCTCGTGTGGCATGAGCGCGGCTGGGGCTGCTGCGCAGACAGTCGGAAATGCAGAGGAAGACATCTGTGACCTGCTGCTTCTCGGTGGAGCGGGCGACCGGGATCGAACCGGCATGACCAGCTTGGAAGGCTGCGAACCGCAGCGCGCTGACCTGCTACGGCCCAGGTCGAGGCATGTGCACCAGTCGCCGTGAGCGCCCGTGAGACACCGCTGCCGACCGCCCTATCGGGCACGTAGCGGGCACGACACGCTGACCGGGCGGTCAGCGCCCGCCGTCTGCCTACACTGATGTTTATGAGCATGCAGCGTGAGGGGGCCACCGTGATCGGGTTGGACGCCGCCGCCGCCGCCCTGCTCGCAGATGATCTCCTGCGTGACGGAGAGACGCTTCAATCTGTCTGGCGCTACGTCATCGTCCAGCTTCTTGACGACTACTCACATGATCTTGCCCGAGCCGGTACCGAAGTCGCATCCCGGCGGTTCAGTCAGGAGCCGCCGGCGACGCGTTCCACCGAGGTGGACGCCGCACTCGCCGCGCTGGCGGAGTACCTCGCTCGACGTGACGACTGGCCGCTCCCCTCTTGGGCGCGCAAGCCGGGGCGATACTCCAGCAAGTGGTGGTTCGTGACGCCGCTGCGTGGGATGCACCCAACCGCACTTCAGGAGTCTCCTCCGTCCTTCCGCACCAGGGGCGTCTTCATCACCGCCGGCGCTCTGAGCCGGGTATGACTCAGGGCCCGCTCTCCGCCGATGACATCCGCCGGTTGTTCGGAGAACTTGCGTCTGAACTCGATGCAGCCGGCCAGCGGGCGGAGATTTTCCTCGTCGGTGGAGCCGCGATCGCGCTCTGCTTTGACGGCCGCCGTGCTACGCGTGATCTAGATGCGGTTTTCGTGCCAACTGATTCTGTGCGACGGGCCGCGGCGAGTGTTGCTGATCGTGAGGGACTCGATCCGGATTGGTTGAATGATGCGGTCAAGGGTTTCCTGCCAGGGCCAGATCCCAATGCGGTGCGGTACTTTGAGGCGCCAGGTCTCCTGGTGGATGTGGCGTCAGCCGAATATCTGCTGGCAATGAAGCTCTTCTCGTCCCGCGTGGAGACCGACGCGGAGGACATCGCACTGCTGTACCGCGAGGTCGGCTATCACACCGTGGATGAAGGTCTCGCTCTCGTGGAGCGAAGCTATCCGGGGCGGCCAATTGCGGCAAAAGTGCAGTTTTTGCTTGAGGAGATCGTCCAATCACTCGATGCCGAGTGATTGCTTCCGCGGGCACGACGCGCTGACCGGGCGCGCAGCGGGCAGTCCGCGTTCCTATAGGCCTAGAAGGACGCACCGGCAGAGATTCAGCCGGTCGGGTACGGACCGGGCACGCCAGGCGGAAACCAGCTGAGATCGTCTTAAGAAATAGTCTCTGACCTGCGGTTCCTTGGAGCGGGCGACCGGGATCGAACCGGCATGACCAGCTTGGAAGGCTGCGGACCGCAGCGCGCTGAGCTGCTGCTGCCCAGGTCAGGGGTCGTGCCGGTGTCCCCGTGAGTGACCGTGAATCCCCCTGGTTCACCGTCCGATCGGGCACGCAACGGGCACGCGCGGGAGCCTGTCAGGGAGCAGACCAGGCCGTGCCGGTCAAGATGGAGCGCCCCACTGGACGAACGATCTTGACCGGCACGGCCTGGTCTGCTGGGCTTGTTCTGGGTCGATGGCAGACGGGATGATCAGTCCCCACCTCAGCCACCTACGAGGCGATGGCGCACACGCCGTCCTGGTGATCATCCCGGAGCCGGAGCGCCCCCGCCGGAGACATCTCGGTTTGAGAAGACAGCCAGACATGGCAATGTTGCTCGCATGGACGATGAGCACGTTGCCATTGCTATGGTGGAGGTCCCCGGCTTTGGTGCACACTTAGCTTTGTGTGACCAGCAGGTCCCAATACCTGCTCTGATGTGATTTTAGCTAATAGTTTCCTGTGTGGCTACCTGGCCGGGTTTGGCTTCCGCGTGAGCCGGGCTTGACAT
>DATKRH010000150.1:0-3768 GCA_035532295.1 Streptosporangiaceae bacterium | reverse complement strand
CCCGCAACGGGGACACCGCCCGGAACGCCGCCGTGATCTGGACCGTCACCGCCACCGCCCAGATGGCCGGCCTGAACCTCCTGACCTGGCTCACCGCCTACCTCGACGAATGCGGCCGCAACAGCGGAAAACCCCTCGCCGGCCCGGCACTGGAACGGTTCCTGCCCTGGAACGCCAGCCCCGACGACCTCCGCACCCGGGCACAGCCGCCGCCATCGCCCGGATAACCCGCAACGAACACGCCCGCACCGGCGTGGCTGCCGAACCGGCCACGCCGGCTATCAGCATGCCATTTCACAGGACTTCCGAATACTTACGATGATCAGCTGCCCGAGCGCGTCCACGGCTAGGTGCCCTTGAACTGGTTAAGGAAGCTCACGCATGTGCCGACGTTCGCGAAGTAGCCGAGCGGAACGAAGTCGGTCTTGCAGAAGTACACATCAGTCGCCGCGGCGCTGCGGTCATGGCTCTGGTAATAGCTGACGCAAGGCCCGAAGATGTCCCCCGGGAAGAGCGCCGCGATGCTGCGGCAGTACTGCACGCTGGCGTTCCCGCCAGTGTCGGCGCTCGCGGGAACGGCGGCGGCGATAACACCGGCGGCCGACCCCGCCAGGGTCAGCGCGAGGGCTGCGCCTGCGGCACGACGTCGAATAAGCATGATGGTTCCCTCCTGTACGGGCCGGGGCCCGGCTGGCCTCTGCAGGCCGGGGCCCGGCTGGCCCGGTTATCGGCTGGATAGAAGCTGCCTCATCGCTGACGACGCTAGCCAGCCGGGTGCCGCAGGCTGTAGGACGTTTGGGGTAGATGGCCTGCCCATCTGGATGCACTACCGGAGCGTCACTGTCCTGCCCATCTGGGCGAGTGGCTGCCTGCCTGCCTGGCCGCGCCCCCTGCCGCCGGGGTCCAGCTCCGAACCATCAAGGCGATCTCCTGAAATAATTTCAGTCCGTTTTGTGATGGAAAATCCAGATTCATGCTGGGCAAGTTTCCGGTATTGACAGCTACTGCGACGAGACTTAACGTCTTCTTACGTAGCCGTTCTGAAACATTTCGGAACCTGCTTCGCAATCTTGTCCGGCCGGCGACGTCCACCATTGTTCTCGGCGAAGGGACGAACACTCATGCGTACTGACGTGGGCACAAGCCAGTCAGGCCGGGGGCTGCCGGGCACGGGAACGAAGTTAGCGCGCGGCAGCCGCCTGCGCGTCACCTGCTCCACCCCCTGATCAGCTGAGCGCACCGTTCGGAGGCAATCCCATGGAACGACGTAGTTTCCTCGCGATGGGCGCTGGCGCTGCCGGGGCGGTGGCGATGCCCGGCGTCGCCACCGCCGCCACTGCCGCCAGGTCAGCGAGGCCAGCCTCCAGTCCGCCCGACCTGCCGGCACCGGGCTCCCTGCGAGCGCTGGCCGGGAAGATCGGCCTGCGCATCGGGACGGCGGTCATACCGTTCGACCTGGACACTCCCGCGTACACGGCCGTCCTGGCGAGCCAGTTCTCGGTCGTCACCCCGGGCAACGAGATGAAGTGGGGAGTGGTCGAGCCGACCCAGGGCACCTTCGACTGGTCGGGCGCTGACCGCCTCGTCGCGTTCGCGGAGCAGAACGGGCAGCTGGTGCGCGGCCACACGCTGCTGTGGCACAACCAGCTGCCCGGCTGGCTCACCACGGGCGTCGCGAACGGCACCATCAGCAACTCCCGGCTGACGGATCTGCTGGAACAGCACATCTTCACTGAGATGGGCCGCTACCGCGGCAGGATCTGGCAGTGGGACGTCGCCAACGAGTTCTTCACCGACTCCAGTCCCTCCACCATCAACCCGAACGACTTCTGGGTCTCCCACCTCGGGCCCGGCATCATCCCCCGGGCTTTCCGCTGGGCCCGCGAGGCAGACCCGCACGCCCTGCTCTTCTACAACGACTACAACATCGCCGGCGAGGACGGCACCAACGCCAAGAGCGACGCCGCCTACGCCTGGCTCCAGCAGATGAAAGACCAGGGCGTGCCCATCGACGGCGTCGGAGACCAGGGACACCTCGACACCCAGTACGGATTCCCCACCCAGATGACCCAGGACTTTCAGCGGTTCGCCGCCCTGGGCCTGAAAGTGGCCATTACCGAAGCTGACGTCCGCACGTTCGTCGACGGCCCCGCCACCCAGGTGCCCACCGACCACCTCGCGACCTTCGCCCAGCCGTACGAGTTCTCGCAGATGCTCCAGGCCTGCCTCGCGGTCCCCGAGTGCATTTCGTTCACCGCCTGGGGCTTCGGCGACGCCGACTCCTGGGTACCCGGCTTCTTCACCGGCGAGGGATACGCCACCCTCTACGACGTCAACCTCCAGCCCAAGCCAGCCTTCTACGCCCTGCAGCAAGACCTCCAGCTCGCCGCCCGCGGCGCACCGCAACGGATCGGCGGCCGACCGCACTTCTAACGGGCTCCTCACAGGTCCGGCTGGCTGATCCGCGAATCTGCCAGCCGGACCCGCGGGTCTACGGCTACCCGTCAGGGAAGAGCCTGGTGCTGAACGAACACGAGCCCATGCCAGAATCCGAGAGTGCCGCCCGCCGCCCAAGGACCTGGTCCCGCTAATCCCCGCCGCAGCCGCCGCCCGCTCTGGCGCGCGGCTGCCGCCGTGGTTGCGCTCGGCGCCATCCTGACCGCGGCCAGTTCCGCCTACAACCTGGCGACGGACGGCCGGGCGCCCCGGCCGTCCGGGCTGCGCATGACCCGGGCGGGGGGCTTTGACACCCGGTACCTGGAGTGGGGCACCAGCGGGTCGCCGATTGTCCTGGTGCCGGGCGCCTTCGAGACGGCGGACACCTTCGCCGCCCTCGGCCCTGAGCTGGGAACAGATCACCGGGTGTTCGCGATCGATCTGACCGGAACCGGCTACAGCGCGCCGAGCCCGCCCTTCGACGCCCGCCATCTCGCCGCGCAGCTACTGGCGTTCCTGCGATCCATGCACCTGACCGGAGCGAACGCGCCCGTGCTGGTCGGCCACTCCAGCGGCGCGGCCGTGGCCGGGATGGCGGTGCTGCTGGACGGCCACGCCGCGGCCGGGGTCGTGTTCCTGGACGGCGATGCCACGCCGCTGACGTTCCCGCCCTTCGCCGGCTGGCTCCTGGTCAATCCGTACCGGACCACGCTCGTCCGGCTGGCGGCCAGCTCCGGCTGGCTGATCCGGCGGATCTACCAGTCCCAGTGCGGCCCGGCCTGCCCGCCGCTGACGGCAGCCGGCGTGCAAGCATGGCGCCGGCCGCTCCAGCAGCCCGGCTTCGGCGAGCTGGTGGCGTACAACCTGCAGCACGGAATCCCGAGCATGAGCGGCGCCCAGCTGCGCGAGCTGCGGGCCGCCGCGGTGCCCAAGCTGGTGATCTACGGCCGGGATGATCCGCAGCTCAGCCCGTCAGAAGCCGCGGCAGCCGCTGCCCGGATCGGCGCGCCCCCGCCGGTTGCCATTCCCGGCGGCCATCTCACGATGATTTCCTCGCCACGGCAGCTCGCGGCCGCCATCAATGCGGCTATCCAGTCGGCGCACATGCGGTAGCGGGCGCCCAGCGCCGTCCGCAGGAACCTGCCCGGCGAGGCGCCCTACAGGCAGGCGAGGTCCGCCGCCTGTGCCCTGGCCTCCAGCCCTCCGCCGCGGACGCAGACTTGCTCCGCATGGCTGAGCTGGTGCGCACCTACGATGACCTGCCGCTCGGGGCGGTTAACGCCCCAGTCGTCGCGATCGCTGAGCGACTGAAGCTTGCCGATGTGGCCACCC
>DATKRH010000149.1:0-3476 GCA_035532295.1 Streptosporangiaceae bacterium | reverse complement strand
CCCTCACGGTACTGGCGCACGGGTGCCCGACGAGAGCCTGAAGCCCGCAGCGGGCACCTTCGAAGCCCGCACCGTCATCGGCCAGATGTTGCTGGCGCAACCTGATCGAATCCCTGCACGCTCTAGTCTGCCGATGCCCTTACGCGTGCCGCTCGATCACCGGTCCAGCGGGTGAGGGCGGCGTGCCATGAGGACTTGGCTGAGGCGGCCGGGCCGGCCCAGGCGATGTAGCCGTCCGGGCGGACCAGCAGGGCTGGCCCTTTGTCGGTGCGCCGGGCGAAGATGACCCGCGCGGTGCCGGGTTTCCGTACTGTCTCCTCGCGAGTGTGGATCAGCACGAACCCGGCCTGGCGCTGGATCTGGGTCAGCCGGCCTTCGGCCAATGGCACTTCAGTGGCGCGGGTACCGACCAGCGGATGCTCTTCGCGGCCGCGGCCGCGGCCGTAGCGCAGCTCCGTCCCGGCGAAGCTCCCGGTGACCACGTCGCGGATCGGCGGGAGCGCCAGCAGCGCAGGCGCGAGCAGATCACGCAGCCACCGTGCTGGCCGTGCGTGCAGGGTAACAGCCCGCATCATCAGCCCCGACTGGAGCAGGACCCGCTGCCCGATGGGATGCCGCTCACTGTGGTAGGTGTCCAGAACGCTGTCCGGCGCGCCACCGAGGGCGGCGTCCAGCTTCCAGGCTAGGTTGGCGGCGTCCTGGATACCGGTGTTCATACCCTGCCCGCCCATGGGCGAATGGACGTGAGCAGCGTCCCCCGCCAGGAAAACCCGGCCGGTGCGGTACTCGGCGACCTGCCGCTCATCGCAGTGAAAGCGCGAAGACCAGCCGATGCCGGTGACGCCGACATCGCGGCCCATGGCCCGGTTGAGGACGTCGATAATCTCCGCCTCGCTGACCGGTTCGCTATCGGGCACCTGATGGGCCCGGTCCCAGGTCATGCTCCGGTACCAGGTGCCGTCACCGTCCGCGCGGCCGTACGGGACCAGGAAGCCGAACACGTCCGGGGTGCTGCCCAGCGTCAGCCCGTCGCCGGATGGCCCGGACGTGAGCCTGACGTCCGCGAGCACCACTGACGACAGCACCGATTTGCCCGGGAAGCCGAGGCCGAGCAGTTCCCGGACGGTGCCGTGCGCTCCGTCCGCGCCGATCACGTAGGAGGCCCGCCAAGCGCTCTGGTGGTTTGGATCCTCATCGTCCTTCGGCCGCGCGGTGACCGTGACGCCGTCGGCATCCTGGGACAGGCCGATGACCTCGACGCCGCGGTGCACATCAGCGCCTTGCTCCGCCGCGTAGCGGCCCAGCGCCTGGTCCACATTGGTCTGCGGGGTGATCAGCACGAACGGGTAGCGGGAGCGCAGGTGGGTCAGGTCGAGCTTGGCGCCGGCGAACAGGCTGATCGCCGGGGCGGTGCTGCCCAGGCCCAGCAGGCCGTCGGCCAGGCCGCGCGCGTCGAGCACCTCCAGGGTCCGGGACATGGTCGCGAAGGCGCGGCTCGACGGGTTGATCGACGGCCAGCGTTCCAGCACGGCGACCGAACGCCCGCACCGGGCCAGGTCGCCCGCGGCGGTCAGGCCGGCTGGGCCGCCTCCTATGACGAGTACGTCAACGTGATGGTCTGCCGTTATTTCGGGCATGGCTCCTCTTCGATGGTGTCGGGTACGGCGCTTGATAATCGGGATTCAGCGCGCTAGGGCGGGATCCGGGAACCTGGCGAACTCCGGGACTCATAGTCAACGACATTGGATGAAGCCCGATCTAAATGGCGGTGACAGTCATCTCGCTCCGATCTTGCGGCTAAGTCAACGTTCGATGACTCACACGATAGAGCAGGTCGGGGCTGCAAGTCAACACTCGGTGACATAAGCTGGCGCAGTGGAACGCACTCGAGGTCGCGATGCCGCCAGGACACGGGCCGACCTTCTGGCCGCGGCCCGGCGGAGATTCGGGTCAGATGGCTACGACCGTACGACGCTCCGCGCCATCGCGGCCGACGTCAGCGTCGATCCCGCGCTGGTGATCCGTTACTTCGGCAGCAAGCAGGAGCTGTTCGCCGCGGTGGCTGATCTGAACCTCAACCTTCCGGACCTGACCGCAGTACCGCCCGGCCGCCTGGCCGGGGTGCTGCTCGCGCGCTTCTTCGCGGTCTGGGAAGACGACGAAACGTTTCTGGCGCTGCTGCGCGCGTCGATGACGAGCGAAAGCGTGGCCGAGACCCTGCGGGAAGTGTTCGCCGCTCAAGTTGTGCCGGCCATCAGCGCTGTTGTGCCCGATCATCCGCGCGAGCGTGCCGGTCTGGTCGGGGCCTTCATCATCGGCCTGGCGACCACTCGCTATGCCCTGCTGGCCCCGGGTGTCGCTGCGATGGGCCAGGGCCAGATCACCGCCTGGGCCACCCCGGTTGTCGAGCAGTTGCTGACTGGACCCGCCCCGGCGGGTCCTGATCGCGCTGCACCCGCCGGTTACCCCGGCGACGCCGCCCCGAGCCTCGCTTCGTCGTAACCGATCAGCGACTCGCCGAACGCTTCACGCGCGAAACGTCGGCCGCGCGGTCGTCGGGGTGCGCAGGTATGGACTCGGGGGAACCCCGATCCGGCGCAGCAGCCGGTCGAGTGCGTCCGTCGGCGCCACCGCCGCCGTGGCGGCATATCCGGCTAGATCAATGAACAGGCACCCATCGGGAAACGACGCCGGCGGTGCAGGCTGACACGCCGGTGTCCCCGGCAGAGGCCCCAGCTGGCTGCCGTCCATGTCCGGTACCACGGTCAGTTCGCCTATGTTGCCGCCGAGCTGACCGATGGTGACCGGCTACCGCTCATGCGGTTGCGCTCCGGCGGATCCGCCCACCGGCGGCGCCATAGAAGAGGTCTTCGACTTGATCTGCGACCTCCACCTGACCAGCATCGGCCCCTGATCACCAGCAGCGCGAGCACCCGAACCGTCAACCCCCGAAGGACTTGCGGCGCGGATCACTTAGTACTGGCGCGGCCGGTAGATGTCCGAGCGGTGCTCGATGGCGATGACGTCGACCCGGTGGTCGTGGTCGTTGATGCGGTAGATGACGCGGTAGTCGCCGCGGCGTGTGCTGTGGAGTCCCTGAAGGCCGAGCCTGAGTGGCTTGCCGACCCGGTGCGGGCTGGCGGCCAGGGACCCGTACGGGAACTCCACTGCTGCAGTGGCGATCTTCTCGGGCAGCCGGGTAAGTGCCCGGCGGCCCGGAGCGGTCCAGGCGATGGTGTAGTCGTCCGTGCTCACCGGTCAGCGATCAGGCGCAGCGCGTCGTCCTTGGTCAGCTCCGGCGCGCTGCCGGTGCCGAGCTCGTCGAGCGCCTCGCGGATGTCAGCGAGAAGGGCTGCGCTGTCCATGACGTCGAGGGTCTCTTCCAGGGACTCCAGGTCCTCGACGCTGATGACGACGGCGGCCGGGTGGCCGTGCTTGGTGATCACGACGCGGCCGTGCTCGCGCTCCAGGCGGTC
>DATKRH010000148.1:0-9881 GCA_035532295.1 Streptosporangiaceae bacterium | reverse complement strand
AGGCGATCCTGGCGTGACGGGCTTGCGAGCGGAGGCTCTGGCCCGCTGCTGAGCCAGCGACATAGCGCATCCGTGACTGGAACGGTGCTGCCCAGTTAACCTCCGGCCCCGCCTGGGATCTAGTCGGTCTGATCGGGCTCGGGCGATGACAGCCCCGGTCTCGCCATCCTCGCGATGAAGGAGGAGTCGCTGCCCGGCACTCGCACGAGGTCGCCGACCGCGATCATGCCGTCGTCTATCTCGTAGGTCGGGTCGAAGGGCATCCCCGCTGAGCTTGACCACGATCCGCTTCATGATGGCAGTCCTTCTGGCCGGGTTAGCGTGCCATGTCCGCGCTTGGCGTGAAGGGGAGTTTGCGGGGGTCGGGGAAGCCGAGGCTGGTATAGCCGGGTGCGCGCTTGGCCAAGGATGAGGCGAGGACGCCGGTGAGCTCGTCGTGATAGTCGTGGACCTCGGCGGTTGCCTTGCCGTCATGAGGGCGCAGGATGCGGCCGGCGTACTGGACGAGCCGTCCCTTCTGGGCGATGGGCGCGGCGAGGAAGAGGGTGTCCAGCGTGGGGCAGTCGAACCCTTCCCCGGCGTACGGGCCGGTCGCGACGACGAGCAGAGGCGAGCCTCCAGGCTGCGGCTGGAGCCGGGCGAGTGCCGCAGCCCGGTCCCTGGCGCCCATGCCGCCGCGCAGGATGACGGGGTCGTGGGCCATCGCGCGCAGCGCGTCGGCGAGCTTGTCCAGGTGCGCGGTCCAGTTAGTGAGGATGAGGCAGTTCCTGCCCTGGGACAGCGCGGCCGCCACGTCGGCGATGACCTGGCTGGTCCGCTGCTCGTCGGCGATCAGGTCCTTGTAAATGACGGTGATACCGCCTGGCGTGGACGGGCTGGCGTCTCCGGTATAGCAATACCTGGTCGGGTGGAGGCGGAGCACTAGGGTCGGGTGGCCACCAGGGGTGGTGCCAGGCAACATGGGGGCGCCGTTGGCAAGCCCGCGGGGGCCGGTGATGGTATGCCGGACCGAGCCGACGTGCATGGTGATGAGGTCATCGAGCTTGTCGCGCCGGTACGGGGTGGCGGTCAGGCCGAGCCAGCGCCGCACCGGGATCTGCCTGACGGCATCCGCGAAGGCGGCGGCCGGGACGTGGTGGCATTCATCTGCGACCACGAGCCCGTACCCGGCGGTGAGACTGGCGATGTCGTCGCGGCGGGCCAGGGTCTGCAAGGTGACGACGTCGATGATGCCGCGCAGCTTCGCTCGGCCGCCGCCGAGTTGCCCAGCCTTGACGCCGAGGAACTCGGCGATCCGGGCCCGCCACTGGTCCGCGAGGGCCTTCCGGTCGACCAGGACCAGCGTGGATGCCTGGTGCGCGGCGATCACCGCGCACGCGATCACGGTCTTGCCCGACCCAGGCGGCGCGACGAGCACCCCGAGATCGTGCAACCCCGCTGAATTTCATCAGATGCACGATCTGGTGAGCGGTGACCTGCGGGGCTGCGGGAACATTGCCGGCTGCCAGACGTGTCGCGCGTGCTCCTGAGCGGGCGATTTGCGTCTGCCCTGTCTTCTGATGCAAGATTCTCGCGTTGTCCGGCGATGGTGCGGGAGGAGGCGCGGGTGGCGGCTGGGGTCCTTGAGCCTGCTGGCTCGGCGAGGCTGGAGCTGGTCAGCGGGGTCGCGCTGCTGCACGAGGAGGACGCGGTGCTGGAGGCGATGCTGGAGGGGTGGGGCAAGCAGCAGGCCGGTGGGCGGGGGCTCGCGCCGGGCACTGTCAGGCAGCGGCGGGCGGTGGTGCGGCAGTTCCTCGATCATGCCGGGGAGTACCCGTGGAACTGGACCGCTGCCCATCTTGATGAGTGGTCCGCGGACCTGGCCGGGGTCGCGGGCAAGGCGAAGTCCACGATCCGCAACCACCATGACGCGGTCAGGTCGTTCGAGAGTTACCTGATCGCGCCGCAGTACCGGTGGGCCGAGGAGTGCCTGGCCCGGTTCGGCAAGCATCCGGCGCGGATCTGCTTCGAGTCGAACACCACCGCGCACCTGGTGGACTATGAGGGCAGCCCTGACCGGCGGCCGATGACCCGCGAGGAGCTCCAGCGGTTCTTCGATTTCGCCGATGACCGGGTTGACCAGGCGGTCCGGTCGGGCCGGAAGGGGGCGCTGGCCGCCTACCGGGATGCCACGGTGTTCAAGGTGATGTATGCGTGGGGGTTGCGGTGCACCGAGACGTCGAAGCTGGACGTCACTGACTGGTACCGCAATCCGGAGGCCCCTGAGCTGGGGAAGTTCGGGAAGCTGGAGGTCCGGTGGGGCAAGGCGTCCAACGGGTCGCCGCCGAAGCGGCGGACGGTCTGCACCGTGATGCCGTGGGCGGTGGAGGCGGTGGGGGACTACATGGCCAATATCCGGCCCTGTTACGGCTTCCCCGGCCGCCCAGCGCTGTGGCTGACCGAGCGGGGCGGCCGGCTGCGGCCCCGCCAGATCGAGGAGCGGTTCGCCGCTTACCGGGACGCGCTGAAGATGCCGGCCGAGCTGGTGCCCCACTGCCTGCGGCATTCGCACGTGACTCATCAGATCGAAGACGGGATTGACCCGGTATTCGTGCAGCGGCAGGTCGGCCATCGTTACCAGTCGACGACAGCGATCTACAGCGGTGTCAGCGGGGATTTCATGAACACCATGATGCGCAGGGCACTGGACACCGCGTTTGCCGCGGGCGAGGAGGCGCGGTGATGGCCGCGAAGCTGGACTACACGTGGAAGCTGCGGGAGGTGATGGCCACCCGGGGCCTGTTCCAGACCACCCACCTGCGGCCGAAGCTAGCCGAACGCGGCATCCACCTGTCCGACAGCCAGGTCTACCGGCTGGTGACCGATAAACCCGAACGGCTCAACCTGAAGATCTTCATGGCGCTGCTGGACATCCTCGGCTGCCGGATGGACGACCTGATCCAGCCGGCTGCCCTGCCCGCGGGGAAGCCGAAGGACAAGGCCGTCGGCCACAGCGGTCAGCCGCCGGAACCGGTGATCGGCGCGTTCCGGCCCAAGCGGGCGCGGATCTCTCCTGGCCCCTCCTCCTGACCGGCTCCGCCCGCCCCGGCGCGGGCACCGGGTTCAGCGGCGAGCCCGCCGCGGTCATCGCGGCGATCGTCGCTGGTCTCGAGCCGGGCCTCGGCGAGGACGTCGCCGCCGCGATCGCGCGGGTCGCGCCGTCGCGGGCGCAGCAGCGGCGCCTGGCCGCCGCGCTGGCCAGCGATCCCGGGCTGCTCACCTCAGGGCGCCCGGAAGGCCCGCCTCAGATCGAGCTGCTGATCAGGGCGCTGCAGCCGCTGGGTGCCCGGCGGCTGGTCCTGCCGGGCTGCGGGCACTGCGGCCAGCCCAGGCGGCTCGTGCAGTGCGACGGCGACCTGCGGATCTGCTCGGCATGCGACCATCGCAGGCGAGGAGCGGCCGAGCCGTGCGCAGCCTGCGGGAACACCCGGCAGGTCGCTTACCGCGACGAGCACGGCCAGCCGCGATGCGCCCGCTGCCGCCCCTACGAGGGACCCGAGCCCGTCGCCGGCGTCATGACGCACGTCAGCAGCCTCGGTCCCGGCCCGGACCAGGCGAGACTGCGCGAGGTGATCGAGCAGGCGGTCCCGCGGCCGTTCCAGCAGCACCAGGTGCTCTGGGAGCTGGACCGCAACCCTCGGCTGCTCACCGGCGAGGGCGAGCACGGCTCGCCGCGGATCAACGTCCTCATCCACGCGCTGCTCGCCGCTGGAGCCGCTGGCATCGTGGCGCCGGCCTGCCCGTCCTGCGGCCGGGCGGTGCGGCTGAGTCACCGGCGCGGTGAGCAGCGCTGCTGCCGGCGCTGCTATGACCAGGACCAGCTTCAGGTGTGCGGCCGCTGCCTGCAGCCCGCGATGGTCGCCAGCCGGACGGCGGCCGGGGAGCCCGTCTGCGCTGGCTGCTTCCGCCGGGATCCGGCCAACCACGGGCAGTGCGCCAGCTGCGGGCGGACCGCTCTTACCGTCCGCCGCGATGACGGAAGCGGCTGGTGCCGCCGCTGCTACCGCGCGCCGCTGGCGACCTGCTCAGTATGCGGCCACGAGAAACCGTGTCACCTGACGTCCGCCGGCACGCCGCGCTGCGAGCACTGCTCGCGCCTGCTGCGCCACGCTCCCTGCGACAGGTGCGGTCACGACCGGGCGGTGTGGACCCGCACCGCTGACGGCCAGCCGCTGTGCGGTTCCTGCAGCCGGCAACGTATTCCCTGCTCAGCGTGCGGCAGCACCCGCACCATCGCCGCGCGGATCCCCGCCGGGCCGGTCTGCAGCACCTGCTACCGCAAGCATCCGGCCTCGTTCCAGCCCTGCACCGAATGCGGGACCACCGAACGGCTTTACCATCATGGGCTCTGCATCCGCTGCGCCAGCCGCCAGCACCTCCTCAGCCTGCTGGCCGACGGCCGCGGAGGGCTCCGCCCGCACGCCGAAGCGATCTGCCAGCTCCTGGCCTCCGGCGACCCGTCCTGGCTGATGGAGTGGCTGACCAGGAGTTCAGCCGCCCGGGACATCCTCGCCGAGATCAGCCAGGCCAGCAGCCCGCCCGGTCACGCTGACCTCGACCGCTACCTGCCCAGCCGCGCCGCCCACCACCTGCGCAAGGTCCTGGTGGCCGGCTCGATCCTGCCCGATCGTGACGAGCGACTGGCCGGACTCGAACGATGGGCCGCGGAGAAAACCAGCAATGTCGAGGATCCCGCCGAACGGCGGATCGTCCGCAGTTTCGTCACCTGGCACCATCTGCGCCGCCTGCGCGGCGAGTCACGCCGGAAGTACATCACCGCTGAGCAGGCCGATTACGTCCACAACGAGATCCGCGCCGCGCTCAAGCTGATCACCTGGCTACGAGATAACGGCACGAGCCTGGCCGGCGCCACCCAGCACGACATCGACACCTGGCTCACCGGCGGACCCGGCACCAACCACCACGCCCGCGCTTTCGCGATCTGGGCCAGCAGACACGGCCACACTCGTGACCTGGATATTCCCCAGCACCCCCGCCGCGAGATCCTCACCCAGATCGAAGACGACGAGCGGTGGGCGCTGGTCCGCGCCCTCCTGCATGACGACACTCACGCCATCGAGGACCGCGTCGCCGGGCTGCTCGTACTGCTCTACGGACAGCCGCTGGCCCGCATCTCCCGCCTCACCCGCGACCAGATCACCAGCAGCCCCCAGCAGATCCGGCTGCTTCTGGGCACCGTCCCCCTCGACCTGCCCGAACCTCTCGGCGAGCTCGTCCGCCAGCTCCTCGACCGCACTCACGGCCGCGCAGCCATCGGCCGCGCCGACGATCAGCCATGGGCGTTCCCCGGAGGAGCCCCCGGTCATCCGCTCTCCACCGCCCAGCTCAAAATCCGCCTCGCGCGCCTGGGCATCCACGGCCGCTCCGGCCGCAACACCGCGCTGATGGACCTCGCCGCGAAGATCCCGCCGGTCGCGCTCGCCAGGCTGCTCGGCATCCACATCAGCACCGCGGGAGCCTGGGCCGACCGGGCTGGAGGATCACCAGCTGCCTACGCCGCAAGGGTCTCGCGCAGGGGGTCATTCAGCACGTTCTGATATCGGTGGTTACCAATACTGGCCAATTCGGTGACGGCCGCGCGCTGGGGAGGAGTCAGGGTGGCTGTAATAGTCAACTGCTGCGCTGTGCCCAGCGTGCGCTCGTCGGTGATATCCAGGCGGCTGCCTGCCTGCGCGGCGAGATCAGTAACGGTGTCGAGCATGCCGCGCGGAAGGATCAGGCCGCCGTCGAGGGTCTCGTCGTAGGCGTGCAGGAAGCGGGGAATGTTGTAGGTGGAGGCACGCATACGCTGCCGCTCGTAGAACAGCGGGTTGTGCATAGAGGCCGCGTGCCTCAACGTTGCGGTCAGCCCAGGGGTCAGCTCTGCCTGCTCGACCCGGATCCCGGCCCCGAGCCGGGCACGGAGGACCGCCGCGGCTTGCGGCTGTGTCGCAGTCGATGACGCGGTGACAAGGCGGGTGACCTCGGTGGCGACGGCAACCTTCCCGGCGCGGTCAGCGGCCCGCTTAAGCTCCTGCGGGCTCATCCGGCCGAGGGTAGACAGGTAGGCCCACTGGTCCTTGTGCGGCTCCAGGGCCTCCAGGTCCAGGAACACTGTCGCGCCGTTCCGCCGCGCGGGCCTGAACAGCGGCGCGGCGATCAGGTTCCCCATCCCGCCGGTGGGGAGCAGGTCCTGGGACGGGAACAGCCGGTCATAGCTGGCCAGCGTTATCCGGCCGCGCAGCGCCATCGCCTCCCGCAGCAGCCCGGTACCCAGGCGGCGAGCCAACTCGGCCGGGACCGGGGAGGTGAAGAACACCCACGCGTGCGCCCCGACACCCGACCTGGATACCTCCAGCGCGACCGGGACCTGGAGAGCCCGGCCGGCCTTGACGTACATCAGGGCGTCAAACATGGCCTCGGGGCCGTCGAAGTCGGCGGTCAGCCACCAGCACTTGTCGCCGTCCAGGAGCGGGTACAGGCCGATATGTACCTCCCCCTTCAGGTGCGCCGCCAGCACCACCGCGGTCAGCGGCAGGTAGTCCCGGTCCTCATGGCGGACGCCTTTCCGCCAGCCGCCTCGGACCGCCGGAACCCATCCCTGCTTGCCGGTGCGGCGGTTGTCGAACCGGACCGCATAGACGTCGGTGCGGGCCGCGAATAGCGCCCCAAAGAACGCAACCTTCGCCTCGGGCGGCGACCCGTCATCCACCAGCCCCGGCGGCGCCTCGAAATACGCCGCCTGCGCCGGGCGAGGCGCGGCAGCCTCCTGCGGGCTCAGCTTCAGCAACCGCAGCAACCGGGCATTCTCCGCCCGCAGCCGCGCCAGCTCAGCCGCGATCACCGCCGGGATATCAGTCACGCCCAAAACCTATCCGCTGCTGCTTGACGTCCCGGCTTCCAGGGCCGGGCTGCCTACGCGGCGGCAGACTGGGCTATGCCAGAGAACCGGAGCGCAAAGAGCGGAGGGGTAATGGAGCTGAGCCCGCAGCGCGAGGATGAAGTCGTCGTGCAGATTCTGCGCGATCAGGTAGGCATCGATGCACGGTCGTTACGGGCGGTTCTGCGGCTGGCCGCGCTCGGGCTGGTGAACTCGGCGTGGCGCAATACTTGTGTCGAGGACTGGCATGCCGAGGGACGCCTCCACGATGGAGACATGCTGGGCATCAGCTCTCATATGAGCTGGCGCCTGGATCAGCTGCTGTGGCGCTGGCGTTCCCAGATGGGGATCGCGCCGGATGCCCAAGCCCACTCCCTAGATGAGATCAGCTTTGACGACTTCCGCTGGCTCGGTGGCCGCATTTATCAGTGGATCGTCAATCCAAGTCGGCGCCTGCCGACCGGCGTGACCTTGCGCGATGTGGCGCGGGAGAACCTGCCGCAGTTGGAGAACGACGCGGACGAGGCGCTGACCGCCTTCGTTTACCAGGCAGAAGACCGAGGGGTCGGCTTCGCTTTCCGCCGGGCTGCCGCCCACGGTGGCCTGGCATGCCGCCACTGGTGGGGCCACCCTGCCTGGCCAGAGCTAGTGGACCGGTTCATCCGTGCCCTTGATGACCCCGGTGACCCCCACTGGGGCGACAACGGCGAGTTCCGCGTGCGGCTACCCGCCGAGCCCGCCGCGGTACAAGACCGCAACAGCCTCCGCCGGACGCTGCTTCAGCAGCTCTGGACCCTCGACTTCGGCTCCGCCCAGTGGATCGTGGCAGCGGGCATCGGCTACCTGCGTAACCAGTGGCCGACCATGACGGTGGCGCTCCCGCGGGGCACCAGGCCGATTCTTGCCGCAGTCCAGGACATGTCGGGCAGCATCAGCCCAGAAGCCGTCGTCTGGACTCGGCGGTCTCGGCGCAGCTGGCAGGAACAATCCCTGACCGGGCGACAGTCGCTCAGCCACATGAGCCGTCACAACCATCCCCACCCAGCTGGCGCGCCGGCAGATCGCGGAGCTGCGCGGGAAAGCCAAGGCGTCGTTCATTCTTCCGTGGGGACGTATTCCTCGCCAAGCTCACCGGATCGTAGCTGGAGCAGTGCTTCTGCCAGCTTGCTATCGGCGTAGTCGGAACTGTCCTGGGCGGACCACCACACATAGTCGCGGAGTTCACGGTCCTTGCCCAGGCGGCGCAGTTCGTCCACGAGAGCCTGCATGCGGACAAGGCTGTCGGTGGTGACCTCATGACGACGGTGCCGCGCGGTTGCTGGCGTGAGGATGCCTTCCTGCCGCCATGCTTCGATGGTGGTGCGCGAGACTCCCAGTCAGATTCGCCGATTCCAGCGGTGCGCAGTCGTGCGACCAGGCCGGGGAGCGCCGGGAGCATGTCGGCGGCGTAGCCCCAAGTTCATGGCGAAGTTGTGCCGCGTCCCTGCGTGTCGGGCAACGGGGCGAGGAAACGCTGACCGACCGGAGGGTTCGCGACACATGGGTGCCGCCTGATACCGACCACGGTGGTACGACACCTCTGTACCAGTCGTATGGTACCGTAGTGCTGTACCATACGAGAGGGGTTCCGATGGCCATCACGGCAACCGAAGCGCGTAAAAGGCTGTTCCCGCTGATCAAGCAGGTGAACGACGACCGGGCTCCTATCGAGATAATCTCAAATCATGGCCGGGCTTACCTCGTCGCGGCTGATGACTACGAGTCCATGGCCGAAACCGACTACCTGCTGCGCTCCCCCGCGAACGCGGCCCGTCTCATGGCCGCCGCCGAAGAAGTGCGCCACGGTCGCGCCCTGGTCACAAAGACCATGGAGGAACTCCAAGCCATGGCCGACGAGGGCGAGGCGCGTTGAGGAGCATCGTCTTCCACCCTCAAGGGTGGGAAGACTTCACCTACTGGGCCACGGCCGACAAGAAAATGCTGCGCCGCCTCCTCCGGCTAATAGAGGAAGCCCGGCGCACCCCGTTCGAGGGCACCGGCAAGCCGGAGCCACTGCGCCGCAATCTCTCCGGCTTCTGGTCCCGGCGGATCGACGACGAGCACCGTCTCGTCTACGGCGCAACCGATGATGAGTTGATCATCATCCAGGCCCGCTACCACTACGACTGACTTCTGCACCGCGGTTGCACGGCAAAATAGGGTTCATGGAGCTGAACATGCACTCACTCTGGGACCGCTGTGCATCCGGCAACGGCCAGCGATGTCCTGGTCGCTAGTGCTCGCTGGGCGGGAGGCCGTCCCCGCCTGATCAGTGATGATGACGTGGAGTTCATCATCACGGCGGCCACCACGCGCCCGGAGAAGCTGGGCCTGCCGTTCACGCGCTGGAGCCTGCGCAAGCTCACCGCCTACCTCGCCGCGAACACCACCCGGACAGTGCGGATCGGGCGGGAACGGCTGCCGACGAGGCAGGTACCTATAACTCACTAGTACGGGGTGTTCGCCGTGGCGTCACTCACCGGCGGATTGTCCACCAGCGCGGGCCTGCTCGTTGCCGCGCGGCTCGACATGGAGGTCGCGGCGATTATGGTTGTCGCTCGCAGCCGACGCCACAGAGGCAGGAACCGATGAGCGAGGACCGCCGTGCCGGACTCGTCTGTAGCGGGTCGAGCGGCGAGCTGGTGACCGCCGGGGACGCGATGGGTGCGCCTTGCTGGGAGCCGGCGCAGCGGGAGCGCCGGTGGGCCGCGACCGTGACCGCGCTGGAAGCGCTGCGCTCTTTCCTCGGTAGCCGCCAGCCGAGCCGTCGACCTTGGCTGCGGCTCAGGCGAGCTGACTACCCGGATCGCGTGGCTGTGGCCCGCCGCCGAGATTGTGGCCGTGGACCAGAGTGACCTGATGACCCTGTTCACCCAGGGTTCCGCGCTGGCAGCGGGCCACCGCAATGTCCGGGCGGTCACCG
>DATKRH010000147.1:0-52474 GCA_035532295.1 Streptosporangiaceae bacterium | reverse complement strand
CGATGGCGCACTATCGAATGGCAGGGCAGGAAAGCTGCCGCCGAAGTATGATTCCGGGTGAACGCGGCCGGGTTAACGGGGGTCGCACTTCATTCTAGGAGCGACCCGATGGGCATCCTCAACGAGGCCCGCCGCGAGTTCATCGCTGCGCCAGACACGTCCAAGGGCCAGATCGTGTACAAGTGGCCCGATCACAACATTCGCAAGTTCGCCCGGGCCATCGTGGAGCCCGATGCCGTCGCCGTCTTCATGGACCAGGGCCGGGTGATGGGTGTCCTGGCCCCGGGGCAGCACCGGCTCGACGCCTCCGAGCTCCCGTTCCTCGGGATGTTCGCGGACTGGGGCTCGAACAGCAACGCCTTCAAGGCGGAGATCTACTTCGTGGGCGCCCGGGAGTTCCCCAACTGCCGTTTCGGCGGCCGCCTGGACGAGGTGCAGGACCCGCAGACCGGCCTGATCGTCACCCTCCGCGCCTTCGGCGAGTACGCCCTGCGCGTGATCGATCCCACCAAGCTGATCCTCAACCTGGTCGGCACCGTGGACGTGACGAACAATGAGGCCATCACGGGCTGGGTGGCGCAGCAACTGCTGAAAGTCACCCGCACCACGATCACCGTCCAGCTCATGTCGGGTTCCTGGCCGATCCTCGGCCTGTCCGCGCACAGCCCGGACATCGAGGTGGCCACCATGCCGGCCACCAACGAGCAGCTGGGCGATTACGGGCTGGCCATCGCCCGCTTCGGTAACCTGGACGTCAACCTCGACCCCGATGACAACGCCCGGCTGAAGAAGCTGGCCGGGGACACCGCCTACAGCCGGCTCGCCGGAGGCTTCCTGCAGGCGGCTCAGGCCGAGGCGCTCCAGGGGGCAGGCGAGGGAATGGCCCAGGGGGGCGCCGCGGTGACCCCGACCTTCCTCGGGGCCGGCTTCGGCATCGCCAACCAGATGATGCAGCCGCCCCAGAACCAGGCCCCGCCGCCGCCGCCCGGCACTGGCTTCGCCGGGGGCGGCGCGGGCTTCACGCAGCAGCCGGCCACCGGGACGACCGAGACGACCGCGGCCACCGCGACGACCGCGACGGTGGAGTGCGGCAACTGCCACAGCCAGGTCCGCACGGGGGCGAAGTTCTGTGACTCGTGCGGGACGCCGATGCGCAAGCACTGCACCGAGTGCAACGCCGACGTGTCCGCCACGGCGAAGTTCTGCGCCGAGTGCGGCACGCCGACTCACCCGCCGGCCGCATAGCGGGATCAGCCGGTCCAGCCAGCGCGCCCCGTGCCGGGGACGCCGGGGTGCCGGGGACGGCTGGCCGGCTTGTGGCCCTCTCATTGCTTCCACTTAGTCGCCGTCGCGGCGGCGTATGAGCTCGACACGGAAGGTTGCCCGAATGGACCGGATCGAATGCCAGTGGTGCAAGGCCCAGAATGAGCCGGGCCGCACGAACTGCACGACTTGCGGCGCACCGCTCGACACCAAGGATCTCGTCACCGACTCGGGCTGGGCCGAGGCGCCCCGCCTGCGTGACATGACGGAGTTCCGCTTCTCTAATTCCACCTGCCAGATCGAGGGCGAGATCGTCCCGGTGGCCGAGCTTGCGCTTGCGCAGGGTGACTCCGTCTTCTTCGAGCATCACGTGATGCTCTGGAAAGAGCCCGGCGTGCCGATGTCAGCCCTCAACACCGGCGGCGGCATGAAGCGCACGCTCGGCGGCATGCCGCACGTCCTGAGCATCGCGCACGGGCCCGGTCGCATCGCCTTCTCCCGCGACGCCGCCGGCGAGGTCGTGGTCCTGCCGCTGCATCCGTCGATGGAACTCGACGTGCGCGAGCACGCCTTCCTGGCCGGGACGCACTCGCTGACCTACTCGTTCGTGCGGATCAAGGGCCTGGCCAACGTGCTGCACGGCGGCGGGGGCATGTACATGGACCGTTTTGTCACCCAGCGCGAGCCCGGGCTGCTGCTCCTGCACGGCAACGGCAACGTGTTCCAGAAGACCCTGCAACAGGGGGAGAAGATCCTGGTCGAGCCGGGTGGCTTCCTCTACAAGGACTCGACCGTGACCATGAACGCGGTCCAGCAGAACGTGAAGACCGGGCTCATGAAGCATGGCATGTACCTGGCCGAGATGACCGGCCCCGGCCGGGTCGGCATCCAGTCCATGTACGTCCACCACGGCTCGGAGTAAGGGGACCGACATGTCGATGCCACCTGCTGCGGGCGCCTATACCTGCCCGTACTGCCGTATGGCGAGCGACGGGCAGGAAGCGACCTGCCCGCATTGCGGTGCGCCGGTCGATGTCCGGGTCCGCGTCTCGGATTCCGGCTGGGTCCAGCAGCCCCCGATCCGCGATATGGCCCGCATCCGCTTCAGCCACTCCACCTGCCAGATCAGCGGCACCTATGTGCCCGTGGCGGACATGGGGCTGCACGACGCCGACTGGGTCTACTTCTCCCACCACTCCCTGCTGCACGCCGACCCCAAAGTGAACCTCGGCAACCTCCCCATGAAGGGCGGCTGGAAGCGGATGCGAGCAGGCCTGCCGCTGATCATGATGCGCGCGCAGGGGCCGGGCCACATCGCCTTCAGCGCCGACCAGCCCGGCGAGACCATCGCCGTGCCGCTGCGCCCCGGTCAGGGCGTCGACGTCGTGGAGCACCGCTTCCTGGTCGCGACCGGCAACGTTAACTACGACTGGCACCCAGCCAACGTCTGGTTCACCACGGGCAAGGGCGACGACACGGAGTGGCACTACCCGCTGGGCCAGACCATCGACCGGTTCGTGGCCACGGGCAGCAACGGCCTGCTGCTGCTGCACGCCCCGGGCAATACCTTCGTCCGCGACCTGGCGCCCAGCCAGCGGATCCTGGTGCAGCCGGGCGGGCTGATCTGGAAGGACCCGTCGGTCTCGATGTTCCTGCACTTCGAGTACCCCCGGGGTGCCTACTGGTTCAGCTCGGCGCGCTACCAGGCCAAGTCGACCTGGCTAACCCTGGAGGGACCGGGCCGGGTGGCGGTCCAGTCGGTGTTCGAGCGGCCCGAGATGGTGGGATCAGTCACCCGAAGCTCCGGCGCGACCACGCATCAGTGGTAACGGCGCGCGGGTCGCTGATGCCTGTGCCAGGCCGGACAGCGGGAAGTGGCAGGCCACCTGGCGCCCGTCACCGAGCGCGCGAAGCTGCGGCACCTCGGCCGCGCACAGCTCCGCCGCCCGCGGGCAGCGGGTACGGAACCGGCAGCCGCTCGGCGGGTCGAGCGGCGACGGCGGTTCGCCGCTGATCACACTGGCGACATCGCGCTTCCTGGCCGGGGGCTCCGGGCTCGGAATGGTGTCGAGCAGCGCCAGCGTGTAGGGGTGCAGCGGCTCGCTGAAGATGGCCCGGACCGGGCCGACCTCGCACAGCTTCCCCAGGTACATGACCGCCACCCGGTCGCTGACCTGCTTGACCATCGCCAGGTCGTGGGCGATGAAGAGGTAGGAGAGGCCCAGCTCGGCGCGCAGCTTCTCGAACAGGTTGAGCACCTGCGCCTGCACCAGGACGTCCAGCGACGACACCGGCTCATCGCACAGGATCAGCTTCGGCTCGAGCACCAGCGCCCGGGCGATCGCTACCCGCTGGGCCTGCCCGCCGGACAGGGCGCGCGGATGCCGCGCCCCGTATCGGGCCGGCTCGAGTCCGACCAGGTCCAGCAGCGCGTCCACGCGCTCCCGGCGCTCCCGGCGGGAGCCGACCGAGTAGGCGATCAGGGGCTCTGCCACGATTCGGGAGACCGTCCACCTGGGGTCGAGGGACGTAAACGGATCCTGGAACACCATCTGCAGGTGCCGCCGCACTGATTTCATCGCCCGGTGCGGCAGGCGGACCAGGTCGGTCCCCTCGAAGATCACCTCGCCGTGCTTCGGCGGCGGCGCCTGGATCACCGACCGGGCCAGCGTGGACTTCCCCGACCCTGTCTCGCCCACGATGCCGAGCGTCTCGCCGGCGTGCACCTCGAACGACACGTCAGACACGGCCTGCAGGACCCCGCCCTTCGTCCCGCCGTAGTCACGCAGCACGTACTCCTGCACCAGGTGGCGGACCTCGAGCAGCAGGTCGCTGCCGGGCGTCGCCGCGGTATCAGCCTGGGTCACTGGGGTCGCTGGGGTCACTGGGGTCGCTGGGGTCACTGGGCAGCCTCTTTCCCGCATGGATGCCAGCACGCCCACCAGTGACCGGACTCGTGCTGCTCGAGCTGCGGTTGCTCCTGCCGGCAGTCATCCTGTGCGTCCGGGCAGCGCGGCGCGAAGGAGCATCCGGGCACGATCGTGGACAGGTCCGGAGGCCGTCCGCCGATCACCGGCAGCAGCTCATGCGGTTCCTGCTCGACCCGCGGGATCGCCTTCAGCAGCGCGCGCGTGTAGGGCATCGCGACGTTGCCGAACAGTTCCCTGGTCGCCGCCCGCTCGACCACCTTCCCCGCGTACATCACCAGGACCTCCTCGGCGTAGGACGCGGCCAGGGCAAGGTCGTGGCTGATCATCACCAGCGCGGTGCCGAGCTCCTGCTGCAGGTCGAGCAGCAGGTCCATGATCTGCGCCTGGGTCGTGACGTCCAGCGCGGTCGTCGCCTCGTCGGCCAGCAGCAGCCGCGGCTCGCCGGCCAGCGCGATCGCGATGACGACGCGCTGGCGCATGCCGCCGGAGAGCTGGTGCGGGTACTCGTAGAACCGGCGCTCCGGCGTGGGCAGGCGCACCATCCTGAGCAGCTCGACAGCGCGCTCGTGGGCCTGCGCCCGGTCGAGCGGCAGATGGCACCGGATCGCCTCGGTGATCTGCGGGCCGATCCGCATCGTCGGGTTCAGCGACCGGCCGGGATCCTGGAAGACCATCGCGACTATCCGGCCGCGATGGTCGCGCAGCTGCTTCTCGCCGCAGCCGACGAGCTCGACGCCGTTGCACCGGATCGAGCCGGAAACCTGCGCAGAGCGCGGCAGCAAGCCCATCATCGCGTATGCGCTGACGGTCTTGCCGGAGCCAGACTCGCCGATGATGGCCACCGTCTGGCCGGGCTCGACGCTGAAGCTGACGCCCTGGACCGCGTTCACGACGCCACCGTGCGAGCGGAACGTCACCCGCAGGTCAGACACGTCGAGCAGGGCAGTACCGCCGGACATCAGCGCACCCCCCACACGGCTCGCAGGCCATCACCGAGCATGTTCAGCGCGACGACGGTGACGAACAGGAAGATGCTCGGGACGATGACCAGGCCCGGGCTGACCGACAGCATCGCCTGCCCGGAAGCGATCATCTTGCCCCAGCTCGCCGCGGGGTCCGGGATGCCGTAGCCGAGGAAGTCGAGGGCACCCTCCAGGATGATCGTGACCCCGGCCCCGAGAAGGCTGAAGGTCAGCAGCTGCGGCAGCAGGTTCGGCGCGATGTGACCAGCCAGGATCCGCCAGGTCTTCACGCTAGACAGCCGCGCCGCTACGACGAAGGGCTGGTCCCGCACCTGCAGCGTCGCGGCCCGCGCCACCCGCGCGAACGCCGGGATGCTGAAAGCCGACAGCGCCCAGATGACGTTCACCTCACTCTGCCCGAGACTGTCGACGATGGCCAGGACGAGCACCAGCGAGGGAAAGGCGATGAACACGTCCAGCGTGCGCATCAGCACCGCCTCCACCGCCCGGCCGGCATAGCCGGCCACCATGCCCAGCAGCCCCCCGACGACCAGGCCGATGACCTGCACGGCGGCAGCTACCTCGAACGACACCCGGCCCCCGTAGAGAATCCTGGACATGATGTCGTTGCCGACGGTGTCGGTGCCGAAGATATGACCGGGCGACCACATCGGCAGGCCGGCGCCGAGAATCGAGCCGCCGGTGGGTTTCGGCACCGGGTAGACGATGGGCCAGATGAAGCAGGAGAACAGCAACACCAGCAGCACGGCGGCGGGCGCCGCGATCTCCAGCGAACGCAGCAAACGGCGCGCCCCGGACAGCCGGCCAACGGCCGCCAGGTCACCGGACGGCAGCGCGGGGGGCAGTACCTCAGCTACGGGAACGGCCATGGCGGATCCTTGGGTCGAGCACACCGTAGAGCAGGTCGGTGGCAAGGTTGGCGAGGACGACGACCACGGCGAAGACCAGCACGATGCCCTCGACGAGCGGCACGTCCTGGTTGTTGATCGCCCGGAGCAGCTGGTACCCGATGCCGGATAGCCCGAAGATCTGCTCCACGATCACCGTCCCCCCGATGAGGGTGGCGAAGTTGAGCCCGATGACCGTGACCAGCCCGATAAAGGAATTCCGCAGCGCGTGCCGGGTGAGTACCTGCCAGCGGCTGAGGCCCTTAGCCAGGGCCGTGACGGTGTAGTCCGCGGACTGCATCTGCTCGAGCAGGTCGGCGCGCAGGAACCTGGTGTAGAAGCCGGCTAGCGGGACGGCGAGGGTGATGGCGGGCAGCGTCAGGTCCCTGACGTCCCCTCCTGTCCCCTGCGCGAGCGCGGGCAGCCAGCGCAGGTCGACGGCGAAGACCAGCACGAGCAGCAGGGCCAGCACGTAGGGCGCGATGGAGAGGCTGCCCATGCCCAGGGCCATGCTGGTCCGGTCGGTGAGGCCACGCGGCCGGCGGGCGGCGAGGACGGCCAGCGGGACCGCGACCACGAAGGTGATCACCAGCGCGTACACCACCAGTTCGATGGTGACCGGCAGCCGCTGCCAGAGAATCGACGCGACGGGCTGGTGGTAGTACAGCGAGCTGCCGAGGTCGCCGTGCAGGGCGCTGCCGAGCCAGTGCCCGTACCGGGTGAGGAAGGGCTCGTTGAGGTGCAGCTTGATGGACAGTGCCCGGACCTCCCGCGGCGTGGCGTTCGCCCCGAGCAGGGCCGTGGCGGCGTCGCCGGGCAGCGCGTTCAGCACGATGAACGTCAGGAACGACACGCCCCACAGAACTGGTAGGGAGACCAGCAGGCGGCGGCCCGCGAGTCGCAGGGCCGAGGTGCTCATATCCAGAGCAGTCCGGGCATCATCCATTGTTGTTGTAGACGTCCTGCCACAGGACTCCGGGGATCACCACGATGGTCGGGATCGGCGTGGTCAGGCCTGGTCCGCCGACGCCCTTGACGGCGATGTTGTAGCCCGCGATCGGGAACAGGAACGGCCCGTACGCCATCTTGGCCAGGTACGCGCCCAGGCTGGCGTAGTCCTTCGCCCGCTGGGCGCTGTCGACGGTTGACGCCGCCGCGTTGATCATGTTGTCGACCTTCGGGTCCCGGACGCCGGTGAACGGAGAGGTCGACGCGAACCGGAACGCGACCCCCACGCCGGTGCCCGGGTCATATGCCCCGGCCGTCTGCAGGAACGCCGTCCACTTGTGCGACTGGAAGGCGGAGATCAGCCCGGTCAGGTCGTAGGTGCGCAGGGTGACCTTCATCCCGGCCGCCTGCCATTGCGTCTGCAGGGCCTCGTCCAGCGCCTCGGCCACCGGGCTGGTGATGGTGTTGAGGGTGATGTTGATGCCGCCGGCCGCCTCGACCAGCGCCTTGGCCTTCGCCAGGTTGTAACCGAGGTAGCCCGGCACGGTCGGCTCGTAGAACAGGCCAGCCTTGGCGGTGAACGACTGGGTCACCGGATAGGTGTTCTGGAATAGCCTCGCGTCTATCTGCGCGGCGTTGGTGGCGTAGTAGATCGCCTGCCGGGCCTTGATGTTGCTGAACGGCGGGGCCCCGGTGTTCAGCTGGATGTCATAGGGCGACGTAGACGGCTCGGCCGTCACCGTGAAGTGTGACGCGAACGTCTTCACCAGCTGAGGTGTCGACATCCCCTCGTACGCCTGGCCGGAGCCGGCCAGCATCGCCTCGTACGCCGGCTCGTCGGCCGCGACGGTCTTGAAGGTCAGGCTGTCGAGGTAGGGCCTGCCCTTCTCCCAGTAATGCGGGTTGCGCTTCAGCACGAGCTGCGATCCCGGGGTATCGCTCACGACGACGAACGGCCCGGCGCCGACCGGCTTCAGGGCGAACGCATTCTCGCCCATCTTCTTGACGGCCGCCGGTGAGACGATCCAGTTGAAGATGTTGGCCTGCAGGCCATTGATGAACGGCGCGTCGACGTAGCTCAGCGAGAGCGAGAGGCTGTCTGGTCCTGTCTGGGCGATCTTCGGCGGACTCAGGAAGACCGGCTTGCAGGTGCAGGAGCTGGCGAGGTCGCGCTTCCAGTTGTCCACGACGGCGGCCGCGTTGAACGGCGTCCCGTCGGAGAACGTCACCCCCTGGCGCAGGGTGATGTTCACCGTCTTGCCGCCATCGGAGTAGGAGTATCCCGTGGCCAGGTCCGGGATCAGCTTGCCTCCGGTGCCGAGCTCGAACAGCTCCCCGTAGATGGAGTTCATGTAGCTCTGGTTCGCCGCCCCGTCGGTGTCGGTGGCAGGATCCAGGCCCGGCCAGGCGCCGGCGAAGCTGGCGCCCTCCAGCACGGTGAGCGATCCGCCATGCCTGGGCACCGAGTTGCTCGATGACGTCGGAGTCGTGCTGGATGATCCGCCGCAGGCGGCCAGCGTGAGCGACATTGCCGTCGCGAGGATGACAGGCAGCCGCAGGGCAGGCAGCCGCACGTTGCGTCTCAGACACGTTCTGGGTCTCACGTCGATGCTCCCGCTAGAGAGATACACCCGCTATGGCTGACAACGCGCTCAGCTTCCGTGACCTATCAGGTGCCCGTCCACAGCGCTTCCGCCGGGCGAAAGGGAGATGTCGGCCCGCCGCCAGACCGTCGTTAACCCCGGCTTCGCCTGCCGCTCCGGGCGGCTTCGCCCGCCGGTCCGGCGGGCTTTGCGCCCAAATCACTTAGTTCTTGCGGAACCGGGCATCGCGTGCCAGCATGATTTCAGGCGCATTAACTGTTGACAATTTTGTCGGCTAAGCCGATCTAGGGCTAAGGGCGAAGGTGAGTATGCCGGATCTGCTCGATGCCTCAGCGGAGGCCAGCACGCCGACTACCCGCACGAACGCCGCCGGGCGGCTGCTGGCCGTGCTGGATGCCTTCGGGCCGCGCAATCGCGCGCTGTCGCTGAGCGAGATATCGCGACGGTCGGGGCTGAGCCTGTCCACCGCGCACCGGCTGGTGCACGAGCTGCTGGCCTGGGGCGCGCTCGAGCGGGACCAGAGCGGCCACTATTCGATCGGAGTGCGGCTGCTCGAGCTCGCGGCGCTCGCGCCGCGCGGCCTTGACCTGCGCGAGGCGGCGTTTCCCTGCCTGGACGACCTGCACCACCGTACCCGCGGGAACGTGCATCTCGGCGTGCTCGACGGCATGGACGTCGTCTACGTCGAGGTGATCCGGGCCTGCGCCACCCACCCGACCAATGGCCGGATCGGCGATCGCTGGCCGATGCACGCGACCGGCACCGGCCTGGTCCTGCTCGCGTCCGCGGACCGGGAGCTCCAGGAGCAGGCACTGCGGCGCCCGCTTGAGCGGTTCACGCCGCTGACCATCACCGATCCCGCCCAGCTGCGCCGCAAGCTTGCCCAGGTCAGGCAGTCCGGGTTCGCGGTCGCGCTGGGGCAGATCACAGTGTCGGACCTGGTGGTAGCCGTGCCAGTCCATGACCCGTTAGGCGGTCTCGTCGCGGCGGTCAGCGTGGTAGTCGAGGCGACCAGGGCGAAGCCGCGGGCCCTGGCGAGCCTGCTCGGCGACGCCTCGGCCGAGATCACCCGGCGGCTGGCGGCGCAGTCGCGGCAGGAACTGGCCAGGACCGCGCACCGCCGCGGCGGGTCCTGAATCAGCGCACCGGCTTGATGCCCAGCCACCGGAACGTGTTGTACCAGGTGATGTCCTCCAGGGTGGCCGACGGCAGGTCCAGCGACCGCAGCGTCCGGCCGGCCGGGTCCTCGCGCGGCATCGCCGGGAAGTCCGAGCCGACCAGCAGCCGGCCCGGACCCAGCAGGTCGACGAGGAAGCGCAGCGCCCGGCGGTCGAAGACCAGCGAGTCGTAGTAGAACCGGCGGGCGTACTCCAGCGGTGACGGCCCGTCGTCCGGCATGACCACCCGTTCCGGCACCCTGGGCTCCTCGTTCCAGCTGCCGCCCCAGAAGTACTGGGCGCGCGGCAGCATGAGCGGGAAGCCGCCGGCCGCGTGGCTGAACGCGATCCGCAGCTCCGGGCACTTCGCCGCGGTGCCGCCGGTGATCATGGACGCGGCCGCCATCGCGCCCTCCAGCCCGACCACGTACGTGCCCATGGCCGAGCGCGGCAGCCGGTCGGTCGCGGCCGGCATGGCGTGCACGAAGATCGCCAGGCCCAGCCGCGACGCCTCGGCGAAGAACGGCAGGAACCGCTCGTCGCCGATCGAGGCGCCCAGCACGTTCGAGGCGATCTCTACGCCGGCCAGGCCCAGGTCACCGATCGCCGCCAGCTCGGCGATGGCGGTGTCCGGGTCCTGCAGCGGCACCATGCCGAGCCCGATCAGCCTGGTCGGGTCGAACGAGCACACATCCGCGGTGACCTCGTTGACATGCCGGGACAGCGCCAGCCCATCGGCGATCGGCAGGTCGTAACGCAGCAGCGGCGGCATCGGGGTGAGCACCTCGGCGTCGACGCCGGAGGCTGCCTGGGCCTCAATCCGCCGCTCCGCCTCGAAGAAGACCTCCCTGGCCCGGAACCGGGTGGCCCCGAAGACTAGCGTCCGGTCGGTGCTGCCGCCGACCGGTTCCATCCGGGGGAAGCAGTCCGGCGCGCCGGCCGGATAGTCACGCGGCAGCAGGTGGGCATGGGCATCGACGAGCACGGCGGCCTCCGCGATGATCAGTCAGGCGGACGGGTGGACGGAAACGTGGATGGCGGACTCGCCCGGCACTTCGCCGCCCAGCGTCCGGATGGCTAGCGCCGCGTCCGCCAGCCCGAACGTGTGGGTGTGCATCTTCTCCAGCGGGAAGCGGCGCGACTCGATCAGCGCGATCGCATCCGCCATGCCCCTGGCGTCCACGCCGAACGCGCCGCGAACCGTGAGCGCGCGGTTGATGATCAGGTCGGTCCGTACCGGTATCTCGCGCTGGCCCTTGAGCCCGGCCAGCACCACCCTGCCGCCCTGCCGGACGGCCGCCAGCGCGTCCGAGACCGGCCCGGCAGCCAGCGGCGTCAGCTCCAGCGCGAGGTCGGCCATCCGGCCGTCGGTGATCTCCCGCACCCGCGCTACGACGTCTTCCGCGCCGTCGCCGTCTACTACGACGGTGTGATCGGCGCCGAACTCGCGCGCCACCGCCAGCTTGTGCGCGTCGGCGGCCAGCCCGGTGATGATGATCGTCCCGGCTCCGGCCGCCCGGGACGCGACCACGGCGGCTATGCCCCGCTGTCCGGCGCCAAGCACGAGCACGGTGTCGCCTAGCTGGACCCCGCCGAGGTGGCAGGCCCAGCGCACGCCCGCGCCCAGCGAGTTGTACATCGCGGCCAGCTCGGCCGGCAGGTCCCTGTCGACCTGGTGCAGCACGGAGGTGGGCGATAGATACATATACTCGGCCAGCCCGCCCCACAGGGCGGGCTCGGTGTCGATGCTGGTCACGCCGTGGCCGTACTTCCGGTTGCGGCAGAACTGATACCGGCCGGTCAGGCAGTCCTGGCAGTTCCGGCACGGCACGATGACCTCGACCGCCACCCGGTCGCCGGGCTGAACGCCCCAGCGCTCGGCGGCGCGCTCCCCGATCTCCTCGATGATCCCGAGTGGCTCGTGCCCGGGGATGAAGGCCGGCCTGGGCCCGCCGAGATGACCCCGGTAGGTCTCGACGTCGCTGCCGCAGATGCCGTTGGCCTCCACCCGTAGCAGGCCGTCGTCCGCGCCGACCCGCGGCCGCGGGAACTCGCGCAGCTCGATCTTCCCCGGGCCGGTCTGGACCGCGGCGCGCACCATGTCAGTCATGAGCTCTCCTCAGCGTTACTCGTGCTCGTGATTACCAGGGCTCGTGCACGATCACGCCGCGGATGTTCTTGCCGTCGCTGAGATCCCGGTACGCCTCGTTCACCTGGTCGAGCCGGTACCTGCGGGTGATCAGCTCGTCCAGCTTGAGGTCGCCGGACCGGTACAGGCGCAGCAGCCTGGGGATGTCATACAGCGGGTTGCTGTCGCCGAACAGCGCGCCTCTGATCTGGCGCTGGTAGCTGATCAGCAGGCCCGCTCGCAGGTGCACGGCGTGCTCGTCATGGTGCCCGACCGCGGTGATCGTGACCTTGCCGCCCTTGCCGGTCATCAGGACCGCGGCGTTCACCATCTCCTGCGTGACGACTCCCGGCGTCAGGATCACGTGATCGGCCAGCTGGCCCCAGGTCGTCTCGACCACGAAGTCATGCGCCTCCTGCGCGGTAGCGAAGGCGCGGGTCGCCCCGAAGACCCGGGCGGCCATCTCCCGCTTGAACTCGACCGGATCCACCACGATCACGTTCTTCGCGCCGGCGTACCTGGCCCCTTGCACGGCGTTGCTGCCGACCCCGCCGGCGCCGAAGATGACCACGGTGTCCCCGGCCCGGACCCCGGCCGCGTACACGGCCGAGCCCCAGCCGGTCGGGACACCGCAGCCGACCAGCGACGCGACCTCGAACGGGATGTCGTCCGCGATCGGCACGCAGGCCCACTCGGACACCACGGCGTACTGGGAGAACGTACCGAGCGAGCAGAACCCGCCGAGGTCCTCGTCGCCCAGGTGGAAGCGGAAGGTGCCGTCCAGGAACATGCCGCTGCCGGCGTTGAGGCCCTTGACGCACATGTTCTGGTGGCCGGTGGAGCACGGCCGGCAAGCGCCGCAGGCCGGGATGTAGCAGCAGACGATCCGGTCGCCCGGCTTCACCCGCCGCACGTCCGGCCCGACGGACTCGACCACCCCGGCGCCCTCGTGGCCGCCGACCATCGGGAACCGCACCAGGGCGTCGCCCGCGGTGATGTGGTCGTCGGAGTGACACAGCCCGGAAGCGTGCAATCGCACCCGGACCTCGTGCGCCTTCGGGTCGTCGAGCTGCAGCTCGGCCAGCTGCCAGCCGATGTGCGGGCCCCGCGCGACGGCGGCGTGGGTCGTGATCCTCATCGAGTACCGCTTCCTTCCTGGTTGGCCCATGGCTCCGCCGCGGTCATGCGGTGCCGCGCATCGACACGGTCTTGACCTGCGTGTAGTCGAGCACCGCGTCGGCGCGGGCCCCAGTGCGGATGGCCCACCTCCATGCACTCGAGCCGGCCGATCTCCGGCTCCTGTTCAGCGGTCTTCATGCTCGTGAATGATGACGCCGCGGATGTTCTTGCCGTCCAGCATGTCCTGGTAGCCCTGGTTGACCTCGTCCAGCCGGTACCGGCGGGTGATCAGCTCGTCCAGCTTGAGGTCGCCGGACTGGTACAGGCCAAGCAGCCGCGGGATGTCGAACAGCGGGTTACAGCCGCCGAAGATCGCGCCCTGGATCCGCCGCTGATAGCCGATCAGCCTGCCGGGATTCTCGTCGATGAAGCCGCCCCCGACGGCCGTGATGGTCACCTGGCCGGTCTTGCCCACCACCTGGATGGCGTTGTGAATGACCTCGTCGTGCAGCACGCCGACGGTGATGATCGCGTGGTCGGCCAGCTCACCCCGGGTGGTCTCGACGACGAACTCGTGCGCTTCCTTCGCGGTGGCGAAGGTGCGGGTGGCCCCGAACACCGCGGCCATCTCCCGCTTGAACTCCACCGGGTCGACCACCACGACGTTCTTCGCCCCGGCCAGGCTGGCCCCCTGGACCGCGTTGCTGCCGACCCCGCCGGCGCCGTAGATCACCACGGTCTGGCCGGCCCGCACCCCGGCGGCGTGCACCGCCGACCCCCAGCCGGTCGGCACGCCGCAGCCGACGAGCGAGGCGACGTCGAACGGTATCTCCTCGGGGATCTTGATGGCGGAGAGCTCGGAGACGACCGCGTACTGCGAGAACGTGCCGAGCACGCACAGCCCGCCGAGATCCTCGCCGCTGCGGTGGAACCGGAAGGTGCCGTCCGGGAACATGCCCGTGCCGGCGTTCCTGCCCGCGTCGCACAGGTTCTGCCGGCCGGTCGAGCAGTACCGGCAGGAGCCACACGCCGGGATGAACGAGCAGACGACGTGGTCCCCGACGGCAACCCTGGTGACGCCCGCCCCGACGGCGTCGACGACTCCGGCGCCCTCGTGCCCGCCGACCACGGGCATCCGCATCGGCGCGTCGCCCTTCTGGATGTGATCGTCGGAGTGGCACAGCCCGGCCGCGTGAAACTGGATCCTGACCTCGTTGGCCTTCGGATCATCAAGCTCAAGCTCGGTAATTTCCCAGGGCCGGCCCGGCGCGCGGCAGACCGCGGCTCGGGTGGTCATGCTCATGTGGACCCCTTTCCGGGTTGGCCGGGCGGCAGGCATCGCGTAGAGCGCGCGTGAGGCTGAAGGTCGCCCGTGGCAAGTCCACGATCAGGCCAGCGCGACGGCCGCCGCCACGCCCCTTTTCACTTCGCGGAAGGGAAAGACCGGCGATTTCGGCCCGCCGCCGGCGCCTTCTGTGACGCGGAAGGGCAGGTTCCCAGCGCGATCGCCGCCGTGCTAATTTCCGCGACGTCCGGACTAGATCGCGGGAGGATTCTGCGTGATCGACAAGTTCCGCGCGGACCCCGCGGCCGCGCTGGCGGTGATCCCATCGGGCGCCACCCTGGCGGTGGGCGGTTTCGGCAGCTCAGGGCGGCCGGATACGCTGCTGGACACGCTCTGCGACCTGGACCGCCGCGACCTGCACGTGATCGTGAACAACGTCGGCGGCGACTTCACCGGCATCGGCCGGCTGCTGGCTGAGGGCCGCATCCGGCGCCTGACGGCGTCATTCCCGGTCTTGCCGGAGTTTTATGACGAGTACTTCGCCGGCCGAGTCGAGCTGGAGCTGATTCCCCAGGGCACCCTCGCGGAGCGGCTGCGCGCCGGCGGCGCGGGCATCCCCGCCTTCTTCACGCCCTCCGGGGCCGCCACGATGCTGGCGGACGGCACGTTCCCGCTGGGCTACCGGGCCGACGGCGAGGTGGCCACGCTCATGCCGGAGCGGGAGCGGCGCGAGTTCGGCGGCCGCGAGCACATCCTGGAGTACGGCATCGTTGCCGACTTTGCCCTGGTCAAGGCGCACAAGAGCGACCCCAGGGGCAACCTGCGCTTCCGGCTGTCCGCGCGCAACTTCAACCCGCTCGCGGCGATGTCGGGACGGCACACGTTCGCGGAGGTAGAGCACCTCGTCGGCATCGGCGAGCTGGAACCGGACGACATCCACCTGCCCGGCGTCTTCGTGAACGAGGTGCTGCTCACGTCACCGGAGTCCCCGAAGCAGCCGGCGACCGCGGAGCACTCGTCATGACACAGGCAACTACCCGGGCCGCGATCAGCGGCCGCAGCCGGGAGCACATCGCGCAGCGGCTGGCCGCGGATCTGCGCGATGGCTTCGTCGTCAACCTGGGCGTCGGCATCCCGCTGCTGATCCCGCCGTACATCCCGCCGGACGTCGAGGTCATCTTGCACGCCGAGAACGGGGTGCTCGGCCTCGGCCCGCTGGCGCCGCCCGGCCAGGAAGACCCCGACCTGACCGACGCGGGCAAGCAGCCGATCACGCTGGTCACCGGCGCCGCGATCGTCGACTCCGCCATGTCGTTCGCGGTCGTCCGCGGCGGCCATCTCGACGTCACCGTGCTCGGCGCGCTGCAGGTCTCCGCCCGCGGCGACCTGGCGAACTGGTACGTGCCCGGCCGGAACCCCGCGGTGGGCGGCGCCATGGACCTGGTCGCGGGCGCGCGCGAGGTCTGGGTCGTGATGGAGCACGCCGACCGCGCCGGGCGGCCGAAGATCGTCGAGGAGTGCACGTTCCCGCTCACCGGGCGCGAGGTGGTCACCCGGGTCTACACCGACCTGGCCGTGTTCCACATCGTCGACGGCGAGCTGCGGCTGATCGAGTGCGCGCCGGGCATCACGCCCGCGGCCGTCCGCGAGCGGACCGCCGCGCCATACACCGAAGACCTCGGCGCTGAAGGGTAGGACGGCATGCCAGGGATTGATGTCAGCAGCCTCACGGCCTTCGACGTGCACACGCACGTGCACAGGTCGGTCCGCGCCGGCCCGGAGCCTGCCTCCGGCGGCAGCGAGGACATGGGCGAGTACTTCCGGATCGGCAGCATGCCGCGGTACACCCTGCCCGAGCTCGCCGGCTACTACCGGCAGCGCAACCTGGCGTGCGTGACGTTCACCGTCGACAGCATCTCGCAGACCGGAGAGGAGCCGGTGCCGGACAACTTCGAGATCGCCGAGCTCGCGGCGGAGCACGCAGACGTGGTGATCCCGTTCGCCAGCATCGACCCGGCCCGCGGCGCCGCCGGCGTCCGGCAGGCGCGGCGGCTGATCACCGAGTTCGGTGTCCGCGGGTTCAAGTTCCACCCCGGCACGCAGGCGTTCTTCCCGAACGACCGGAGGGCCTACCCGCTGTACGAGGTCATCCAGGAGCACGGCCTGGTGGCGCTGTTCCACACCGGCCAGACGGGGGTCGGCGCGAACACCCGCGGCGGCGGCGGCATCCGGCTGAAGTACTCCGACCCGCTGTGCCTCGACGACGTGGCCGCCGACTTCCCGGACCTGGACATCATCCTGGCGCATCCGTCGTTCCCCTGGCAGGACGTGGCGCTGTCGATAGCGACCCACAAGCCGCGGGTCTACATCGACCTGTCCGGCTGGTCGCCGAAATACTTCTCCCCTCAGCTGGTGCGATATGCGGGCAGCCTGCTGCGGCACAAGGTGCTGTTCGGCACCGACTTCCCGGTCATCACGCCGGAACGGTGGATCAAGGACTTCGAGAAGCTGGACATCAAGCCCGAGGCGCGCCCGCTGATCATGAAGGAGAACGCGGCCAGGCTGCTGGGCCTCAGCGGTGCCGCCGACGCGCCGGCACCGGCCGGCGAGAGGAGCTGACCCGCCAAATGCAAGAGGTCAACGGCAAGGTCGCGTTCATCACCGGCGGATCGAGCGGCATCGGCCTTGGCATCGCGCTTGCCTTCGCCAGGGCCGGCCTGCACGTGGTCGCCACCGGCAGGCGGCAGGAGCACCTGGATTCCGCGGCCGCGCTGTTCGCGGCCGAGGGCCTGGACGTGCACACCATGCGGCTGGACGTCACCGACGCCGAGGCCGTGGAGCGCGCGGCGGCGCAGACCCAGCAGCGGTTCGGCAAGGTGCACGTGCTGGTGAACAACGCCGGGATCGGCCTGGCCGGGCCGGTCGCCCAGGCGAGGCAGAGCGACTGGGACTGGGTCATCGATGTCAACATCAAAGGCGTCGGGCACGGGCTGCAGGCGTTCCTGCCGCGGATCCGGGCGCATGGCGAGGGCGGCCACATCGTCAACACCGCGTCCATGGGCGGCCTGCTGCCGGTCTCGGCCGGACTGTACTGCATGACCAAGGCCGGGATCATCGCCCTGTCGGAGACGCTGCACATCGAGCTGGCCCCGGAGAACATCGGCGTGTCCGCCTACTGCCCGGGACCGGTGCTGAGCAACATCGCTTCCGGTGTCGCCGCCCGGCCGGCCCGGTACGCCGACAGCGGCTACCCGCCGCCCGCGCTGCCGGACCCGGCGGTGGCGACGCGGCTGCCGTTCATGGGTCACGTCGAGGCGGGCGAGCGCGTGCTGCGGGGAGTCCGGCGCGGCGATCTGTTCATCCTCACCCACCCGGAGTTCCGCGACGGCGTGCGGGAGCGGGCGCAGACGCTGCTGAACGCGTTCCCCGATGAGCCGGAGAACGCCGAGCGAGCCGCGGCCATCAGCTTCCTGACCTCGCACCCGGTCTACGCGAGCGTCTCGTCCAGCCCGATCAGCGGCAGCGGGCCCGCCAGGTCCTCCGAAGCCGCCGGCACGTAGGCGAAGTTCTTCGCCCGGGCGCCGCCGTCGACGACCAGGTCGGTGCCGGTGATCAGCCTGGCGTAGTCAGAGCACAGCCAGGCGACGGCGTGGCCGATGTCGGTCGGTGTGCCCGTCGTCCCCATCGGGACCATCGGCGTCCGCTGCCCAGTCCACCGGGTGGGCCGGCGCCACGGCTCGTCCCCGGTCGCCCCCCCGAGGCCGGGGCCGCGGCCGTGCGTCAGCACGCCGCCCGGACCTAGGCCGGCCTTAGCCCGCTCGGCGAGCAACTCGGGGTTGTCCGGGTTCGGAGCCGTCGGGGTGAAGCCGTTGACCCGGATGCCGTACGGCGCCAGGTCCATCGCGGCGGCCCGGACGAAGTTGTTGACGCCGCCCTTGTGGAACGCGTACGCGATGACCCCCGCGGTGCCGGACCAGCCGTTGGACGAGGAGATGCAGACGATCGAGCCCTTGATCGCGCGAGAGGCCATCTGCCGGCCGACATGCTTGGTATTGAGGAAGTAGCCGAGCGAGGAAACCCGAATCGCCCGCTCGAAGTCGGCCGCGGTCTCGTCCAGCACGCCCTTGCCGCCGAGCAGCGCCGCGTTGTTCACGAGGATGTCGATCCGGCCCCACCGATCGAGTATCCCGCCGATGTAGCCCTCGACCGCGGCCTCGTCCGTCACGTCACCGGGCGCGGCCATCGCCTCGCCGCCGTTGCGCTCGATCCGGGCGATGCACGCCTTGATCGCTGACTCGTCCACGTCGTTGCAGGCGACCTTGGCGCCGTACCTGGACAGGGCCAGCGCGATGCCGCTGCCGATGTTGGGCCCGACGCCGGTGACGAGCGCGACCTTGCCGTTGAGTGAGATCTCCACCGTCACTGCTCCGTTTCTCGTACCGAAGGCCCGGCCGCGCAGTCAGCCGCGCAGCCGGCGTCCCGCCATTCGACCGGCACCGTCCGGCCGGACCACGCCGCCCAGCCGAACGGCCGGAACACCATCGACATCGCGGCGTTGGCCGCGCCCGCGACGATGATCGGGATGTCCCTGGCCGACGGCATCATCGCGAACGGGGGGCCGCCGACGTCTGTCCCGGCGTGCTCGCCCTTCCCTGCGGCGACCAGGTCGGCGCGGTCCCGCACGGCGTGCTCGAACAGCCACTGCTGCGCGTCGGCCCGGCTGTAGCCGGCGTCCGCCAGCAACTGGGCGTGCTCCGGCCCGAGCACCAGGCCGCCGCTAGAGTGCGGGCCGCCCACGTAGGCGCCGATCCTGGCCAGCGTGTCAGCAAGATCGCTGAGCACCGCCTCGGCATCGGCGGTCGACCGGTTGTCCACGTACTCGCAGGTCCTGATCAGCATGGCCGAGACGGCGTCGGTGCCCGGCGGCACCCCGCCGACCACGCTGAGCGGCTCCCACGGGGACAGTTCCTCGTGCTCGCCGATGCAGATGGACCACCGGCCCGGCAGTCCCTGCGTCGCCTGCTCGAGCTCCTGCGGGCGGACCCCGTAGCCATTGCGCACCATCAGGCCGATAGCGCGGGCGATCGTCGCGTTCGCGCGGAATCCCGGCCCGAAAACGCCGCCTCGATAGTTGACGCCCAGCCGGGACCTGACGCCGCCGTTAACGATGATGAGCGGGGCCGGCCCGCTGGTGGACTGCCAGGCGCCGCCGCTGGCGCGCTCCAGGTTCAGCGCCGTCCAGGCCGCCAGGACAACGGGGAAGTACTCCGGCTTGCAGCCTGCCATGATCGCGTTCGCCGCCGCCTGCGCCACCGTGATGCTGCGGCGCAGGTGCGGCTGCGAGCCGATGATCTCCCCCGCATCGTGGTCGGTCGTGGCCAGGCACGCCTCGATGTCAGCGGCCGCGGCCGGGACCACGGGCAGGCCGTCCGTCCAGCCCTGCTCGTAGCAGTACTCGATGGCGGCCTTGGCCTGCGCTACCGGGTCGGCGACCGGTGCCGTCATGCGGAGGCAGCCATGGCCGGCCGGGTCAGCAGCGCGACGATAGCCGGGATGGCCGCCGCCGCGCGGTCGTGGATGCCGTCCGCGGTCAGGTTGGCCACCGGGTGCGGCGTGGTCACGTACTGGTAGCCAGGCGCGCCGCGCAGCTCAGCCATCGCGTCGGCGCTGACCGTGAACGCGTCGCTGCAGATGACGACCACCGGGATGCCTGCCTGCTCGAGCAGCAGACCGTCGGCGACCGCCGACGCGCTGCAGGATCCGCAGTCACCGACCCCGGTGACGACGATGTCGCACTGATCGGCGAGCTCGGCCATCATCTGCTCCGGCGCCGTCTCAACGATGTTCGGCTTCTTCCTGGCCAGCACGGTCCGCACCCCGTACCGCTCGGCCAGCTGCTCGCCGACCTGCTGCACGAACTGCTCGGCGTTGCGCTTGGTATTGGCGAGCAGGCCGAGCCGGAGCCCGGACAGGCTACCTGGACGCGCGGCCAGCGTCGGCTGACCGCCCTCGGAGCTAGCGGGCGGGCCGACCGTGGGATCGACGACGGTCTCGAACACAGCTGTCTCCTCGGTGCAGTCTCATCAGCTGTCTCATCAGCTGTCCGCCGCGCCAGCGCATGGCGACGCGTCACTGAAGCGAAGTTACGGCCGGCGCCACGTCCGCGGCCAGCGGGCTTCCGCGACGCGGAATGGCGAGTTGCGCCAGGGCGACGCCGACCAGGGTGCCCGATACCAAGGCGCCGCGGGACCGGAGCTGAGCGGGCTGCGCCGCGAGAGGTGGACTGCCGCCGACGATAATAAGAGCCGATCAGCAACCACTTCCGGTGTCCGCCTGCTGTGCGAGGGCTGCGCTCAGGTCACCCCGCGCACCAGCGTGCAAGAGTCGTTCAGCGGTCAGCCGCGCGGAGGCGCAGGTTTCAGGCGGCGGACCGCTCGCTGGGCGGGCGGCGGCGCAGTTGCGTCTTCTGGATCGCCGGCGGCACGTATGCCTGTGCCTGGTCGAGGGGGCCGATGTCGGTCCCGGGCGGGACGATCTCATCGATCCGGTCCAGGACCTCGTCCGAGAGGACGGTATCCACGCCCGCGAGGAGGTCGTCGAGTTGGTCCATGGTGCGGGGACCGAGCAGCGCGCTGGTGACACCGGGGTGCGAGATCGCGAACGCCATCGCGAGGTGCGGCATCGACACCCCCGCCTCCTCTGCGAGCGGGATCAGCTTCTCCACCGCGTCCAGGCGCCGCTCATCGCTGAACGCCGTGAGGAACTTCGCGCGAATGACGTCGTTGTCCTGCCCGCGGCGTACCCGGCCGGTGAGCATGCCCTGTCCAAGCGGCCCCCAGGCCAGGACGCCCATACCGTACTGCTGCGCGACCGGAAGGACTTCACGCTCGATGCCGCGGTTGAGGATCGAGTATGGCGGCTGCTCGGTACGGAACCGCTCAAGGCCGCGCCGCTCGGCGACCCAGTGCGCTTCCACGAGGTTCGATGCCGGCATCGTCGAGGTTCCGGATGCGCGGATCTTGCCGCTGTGCACGAGGTCGGTCAGCGCGGAGAGCGTCTCCTCGATATCGGTGTCGGGATCGGGGCGGTGGATCTGATACACGTCGATGTGGTCGGTCTGCAGTCGTCGCAGCGAGTTCTCCGCCGCCGTGATGATCCATCGCCGGGAGGCACCCTGCTGGTTCGGGTCGGTACCCATAGGACGGCTGAACTTCGTCGCAAGGACTACGTTGTCACGGCGGCCCTTAAGTGCCCGGCCGACTATCTCCTCCGAGTCTTCATAGCCGTCAGCGGTGTCGACGAGGTTGATGCCCGCGTCGAGCGCCTTGCGGATGATCCGGATCGAGTCCTGAGGGTCGGGGTTGCCGACCCGGGTGGCGAACATGAGCGTGCCGAGCGCGTAGGGGCTGACCTTGATGCCTGTTCGGCCGAGGTTTCGGTACTGCATGCGGGTTCTCCTGACGTGAGCGTGACATGTGCGGGCGCCTCCGTCGATGTACGCTGCATCAAGCGGAAACTCTTTCCGTAACTATATGGAATCGCTTTCCGGTTAGCAACAGGAGGACCATGGCACCCGAGTCGGCCAGGACAGCGGGCTCGCCGGCGGGGCGCAGTGCCGAACCGTCCCGGCGTCAGCGCTCTGACGCACAGCGGAATGTCGTCGCGCTGGTGGAGGCCGCGAAGACCGTGTTCGCGGGCAGCGGCGTGGGCGCGCCCGCGAAGGAGATCACGGATCTTGCGGGAGTGGGCGTGGGAACGCTCTACCGGCATTTCCCTCGCCGATCCGACCTCATCGTCGCCGTCCTGCAACACGAGATCGACGAGTGCATCGAAGCTGCGGAAGTGCTCGGGACCACGCTCAGCCCGTGGGAAGCGCTCACGGGCTGGATCGAGCGCTTCACGGACTTCGTCGGCACCAAACGCGGGCTCGCCTCGGCGCTCCATTCCGGTGACCCGGCCTACGGTGACCTGCCGCAGCATCTCTTGGACCGGCTCGAGCCGGCGCTCCAGACGCTCCTCGCCCGGGCGGCAGACGGCGGGTACGCGCGCGACGACGTTACGGCCCGGGAAGTCCTCACGACCATCGCCCTGATCTGTCAGCCGGTCCGCGGCGAGCAGCCAGGCTTCAACCAGCGCATGACCGAAGTGTTCTTGGACGGACTGAGGACGGACACAATTCGAGCAGGCGCTGGGCTGACAGGGCGGCCTCGATAGATGAACATCTATTTAATTACGGGTAGCGGCTTGCGCCCGAAGCGGGACACGTGACAGATTCGACTTATGTCGAATCAAGAGCCTCTGGTTACGGACCTGGCCGGGGCGGCATGCAGCACGTCACTGGCTGCCCAGCCCCTGTCCGCCCGCGAGGCGCAGGAGATGTCGGCCTTGTTCAAGGCGATCGCGGATCCCGTGCGGCTCCGGCTGGTGTCGCTGATCGCCTGCCATGAGGGCGGCGAGGCCTGCGTCTGCGACCTGAGCGGCGCGTTCGACCTGACCGCACCGACGATCAGCCACCACCTGAAGGTTCTGCGGGAGGCCGGGCTGATCGGCTCGCAGCGGCGCGGCACCTGGGTCTTCTACTGGATCAATCCCGGCGTGCTCTCCCAGCTGGCGGCGCTTCTCGGCGGCCGTGCCGGGTCCATGGCGGGAAGCCGGTGAGCCGGCGGGAGTCGCAGGCCCGGGACGTCTTGCGCCCGGCTGCGGGACCGGTGGTGAACCGGCTGTCGACGCTGGACCGCTTCCTGCCCGTCTGGATCGTGGCGGCCATGGCCGCCGGGCTGGCGCTCGGGCATGCCTGGTCCAGCCTGGGCGCTGACCTGGCCGGGATCCAGGTCAGCGGGGTGTCCCTGCCCATCGCGCTCGGCCTGCTGGTGATGATGTACCCGGTACTGGCCAAGGTGCGCTACGACAAGCTCGGCACCGTCACCGGCGACCGGCGCCTCCTGGTCCCCTCGCTGATCCAGAACTGGCTAGTCGGCCCGGCCGTCATGTTCGCGCTCGCCTGGATCTTCCTGCCGCACCTGCCCGCCTACCGCACGGGCCTCATCATCGTCGGCCTGGCCCGCTGCATCGCCATGGTCATCATCTGGAACGACCTGGCCTGCGGTGACCGGGAAGCCGCCGCCGTCCTCGTCGCGCTGAACTCGGTCTTCCAGGTCATTGCCTTCGGCATACTCGGCTGGTTCTACCTCCAGGTACTGCCCGGCTGGCTCGGCCTGTCCACGGCTCACCTGGCCGTCCCCACCTGGACGATCGTGCGCAGCGTCCTGATCTTCCTCGGCATCCCGCTGATCGCCGGGTACCTCACCCGCCGTCTCGGCGAGAAGGCAAAGGGCCGAACCTGGTACGAGGCCAGGTTCCTGCCGCGCCTGGGCCCCTTCGCCCTCTACGGCCTGCTGTTCACCATCGTCGTCCTCTTCGCGCTCCAAGGGCACGCGATCACCTCCCGCCCGCTGGACGTCGCCCGCATCGCCCTGCCCCTGCTCGCCTACTTCGCGATCATGTGGGTCAGCTCGCTGGCCCTCGGCCGCGCCATCGGACTGCCCTACCCCCGCGCCGCGACCCTGGCGTTCACCGCCGCCGGCAACAATTTCGAGCTGGCCATCGCCGTCGCGATCGCAACATTCGGCATCGCCTCCGGCGAGGCCCTGGCCGGGGTAGTCGGCCCGCTGATCGAGGTCCCCGTCCTCGTCGGCCTCGTCTACGTCGCCCTGGCAGCCCGCCGGTTCTTCCCCGACCAGCGAGCCGACGGCAGTCTGGCTCCCGGCGAACCCATGCCGCGGCAGGAGGCAATGAACTGACGCCGGCCCCAGGCGACAGCCGTCTCTCGGCCGGCTAGAAGATGTCGCGGCCGAACAGGTTCCCCCGGGCCAGGACGACGGCGCCGCGCAATTCTGCCCGGTTATCCAGCTCCCCCACGACGACCCGCACGTGCGCGGCGACGGCGGGCGGGGCGAACTCCGCGAGCATTTCCCGGATGCCCTCGATGACCGGGGCGCTGGCGTGGCGCAGGATCCCGTCGAGAATGATCCCGTCGGGCGCGACGTAGACGCAGAAATCGGCCAGCGAGCGCCCGATGGTCCGGCCGAGATCGCGCAGGACCCGCCACACCCCGGCATCGCCGTCCATGGCGATGGCCAGGACGTCTTCCATGGTCAGGGCGCCAGGATGGAGCTCCCGGATCAGCTCGACGAGCCGTCGAGTGTTCTGCGTGGTCATCAGGCAGCCCCGGCCGCCGCAGCTGCACAGGACGCCGTCATCCTGCACGTGAATATGTGCCAGCTCGCCGGCTAGCCCGGCGGCACCATGGTGCAGCCGCCGGTCTATGACGACGCCGGCGCCAACGCCCTGAACGATTTTGATGTAGATAAAGCTGGACATGCCGACGGCCGCGCCGAAAGCGCCCTCGCCGAGCGCCCCCAGATTGGCGTCATTCTCGACCCACGCGGGCCGGCCCAGCCGCTCGCGGACCTCGACGGCCGGGTCCGCGCGGCCCCAGGCTGGCAGCAGGCGGTGCCGCAGCCGAGGCTGATCGGAACTCGCGAGCGCGGGCACCTGGACGCCGAGGCCGCCGATGGACATCGGCAGCCCCACGACGGCGCAGGCCAGGGACTCGCGGGTCGCCGAGGCATCGCGCAGGGCCTGGTCCAGCAGCGCAAGCCCTGGCTCGACCATGCCCCCCGCCAGGCTCTCGGCCTTAGTGCTCGCCGCCTGCCGCGCGTGCAGGGTGCCGTCGAATCCGACTACGCCAGCCTGCAGCGTGCCGTGCGTCAGCGCGAGCACCCCGACAAGCCCCGCGGGGGCGGCGAGCGCCATCAGCCGGGGCGGCCGGCCGGGCCGGGGCCGGGATCTGGCGGGCCTGGTCCGCTCGGCCACGACACCGAAGCGCTCCAGGCGGGCCAGGGCGTCAGCGATCGTGCTGCGTGGCAGGCCGGACAGCCGGGCGAGCTCGCTGCGCTCCAGCTCACCGTGCTCGCGCAGGGTCGCCAGCAGCTGGCGATCGCTCGGCCGCAGAGCCGGCACGTTCTTCATATCAGTAATCAATTTAGCCGAGATCCGGCTGAAAATAGCGACCTATTGACGATGCCAGTGGGGCTTTGTTCACTAAATTCTGAGCACCTCTCAGTGTGACGGCGCACATATTTATCCGGTATTCGGCAAGACTGGTGCGCCGGTCTAATGGCGTGGCGGAACCCGTGACGGCCTAGCGGCGATCGGCCGGGGCCTGGCCACACCAGGGACCGAGGACGGAGCGGGCAATGATCACGGTGATCGGCGAGGCCCTCATCGATCTCGTCCCGGTGCCGGACAGCTGCACGCTGCGAGCGCTGCCCGGCGGCGGCCCGCTCCAGGTGGCGATCGGCGCCGCCCGCCTCGGGTACCCGACCGCGCTGATGGCCCGGCTGTCCAGCGACCCGTTCGGTCAGCTGCTGCGCCGCCACGCGTGCCGCAACGGCGTCGACCTGGACGCGTCGCCGGACGCGGACGAGCCGACCACGCTCAGCATCGCCTCCGCCGGGAGCGAGCCGGGCAGCGAGCCCGGTCGCCTGTACTACCGGGGCACGGCCGACTGGCAGTGGAGCACCGAGGAGCTTGCCCGGATCCCGGCCGCCACGACCATCCTGCACATCGGGTCGCTGGCCTGCTGCGTCGCGCCGGGCGCGAGCCGGATCCACCGCGCCGCCGCCCGGCTGCGCCGCCGCGGCGCGCTGATCAGCATCTCCCTGAACGCGCGCCCGGACGTCATGGGGTCGCCGGCGCGCGGCCGCCTGCTGGTCGAGCGGACGATCGGGGCGGCGGACCTCGTGCGGGCCAGCGCTCGGGACATCGCCTGGCTGTACCCGGGGCGAGCTCTAACGGACGTGGCCGGGCAGTGGACCGCCCTGGGCCCCGAGCTCGTGGTGATCACCTGCGGGGCCGACGGTGCCCTGGCGGTGCGGGGCTCGCGGGCCGTGCTGCACCGGCCGGGCTACCGCGGGCCGGTCGTCGACACGGCCGGCGCGGGCGACGCCTTCACCGCGGCACTGCTGGGCGGGCTGTACCAGCTGAGCCAGGCGGGGGCCGGCTTCTGGCCTCTGGGCGGCCCGGACCTGGGGCGGCTGCTGGACCTGGCGTCCGCGGCGGGCGGCCTCACGTGCCGGCGGCGGGGCGCCGAGCTGCCCACCGCGGCCGAGCTGGAGATCGCCGCGCGGCCAGGGCCGGCGCCCAGAAGCCGCCGTTAACGCCGGCGACGACCGCTGCTCCTGCCTGCGAGAACCGCCCGCCGCGGGCTCCTGATCTGCCATTTCAGTGCACAGCCGACCATTTTGGCCAGGCCGCTGGTTTACGCCTCGTTAACGGTTCTGCCGCAAATATTTCTGATTCGTTAACAGCGCCGAAGTTACGTTCCTGCTAGCAGACCCCGAGGGTGAGAGGGATGAGGGCATCTTGCGTACCCGATTGGTAGAGCGCCGGCGCTCCGGAAGACCCGGCAATATCCTGATCCGGCTGCCCGCGGCGGCGACCGTCGCGGCAGCCGCCCTGGCCCTGGTCGCCACCGCGGCGGCCCCGGCCGGGGCCGCCACCGCCACGACCGCCCGCACCGCCGCCGTCAGTGCCGCCGTCAGCGCCGCCGCCGCCCGCAGTGCCGCCGCGACGAGCACCGCGGCCCGGACATCCGGCCCGGCGACCAGGCAGGTGACCGCGGGCGGCATCCCGGTCACGACCCCCTCCGACGTCCCCTACGCGCTCCCCGTGCAGCTCCCCGGCGACGCCAGCTCCCCCGCCGTCGCCGCCGATGCCCCCTACACCCCGGCGGTCCTCAACCTCATCGCCCAGCTCGAGCCCGACAACCCGCCGACCGAGGCCGAGCTGGCCAACGCCAGCATCCTGTTCCACGGCGGCACCAACACCACCTGCAACAACGTCGGCCCGACCAGCGCGCCGACCGGCACGAACCCGAGCATCATGCCGCCCTGCTGGACCGACGCGCAGGGCGTCAACACGTTCTCCGGCCCGAACGCCGAGAAGACCACCGGCCCGACCACGCTGATGAACCTCGCGTCGAGCTTCGACCGCAACCTCGGCAACGTCTGGGGCCAGACCGAGGGCACCGAGAGCCGCGAGCTCATGGTCACCGGCCTGTTCGGCCCGCAGACCGACATCGACCGGCTGCCCAACTGGGGCCGGAACCTCACCACCACCGGCGAGGACCCCTACCTCAGCGGCCAGATGGTCTCGACGCAGATCAACGGCATCCAGGGCGTCGGCACGCTGTCACAGATGAAGCACTTCGCGGTCTACAACGGCCAGAGCCAGAACACCAACACCCAGATCTCCGACCAGGCCCTGCACCAGATCTACCTGACGCCGTACGAGGCGGGCTTCGTGAACGCCCGGGCGGCGGCGACCATGTGCTCTTACCAGATCTGGCAGGACACCGCGACGACCCTGCCAGCCTCCGTCTCGTCGCTGAGCAGCACTTACCCGGTCAGCCCGTACGCCACGGCCGGGCAGGACCCGCGGACCTGGCCGCTCAACGAGTCGCACTTCTCCTGCGAGCAGCCGCTCACCCTGACCTACGCGCTGCGTGACCTGTGGGGCTCGGATGCCATGGTCGGCTCCGACTACCCGGCGACGCACAGCACCGCGGCCATCTTCCAGGGCGAGGACCAGGAGCAGCCGACCGCCAGCGGTTACTTCAGCGCCAGCAACAGCCTCAGCCCCACCTCCAGCGGCGGCTTCCGCGGGCCGCCGTCCGCGTTCGACGCCACCGGCGACACCTGCGCGGACGCGTCCGGCAACGCGGAGGCCTGCTCGGTGCCGGGCGCCGTGCACGTGGCCGGCATGCCCGGCTCGGGCTGCCCGGTCACCGGCTGCACCCTCGTGCAGGCCGTGGCCAACGGCTCGGTCCCGCTGTCGGTCTTCAACCAGGCGCTGGCGACGATGCTCTACCAGGAGCAGCGGTTCGGCATGCTGGGCTGCGACCAGACCCCGGTCGCCGCGACCTGCACCAACCCCGGCGGCATCAACGGCAACCGCACCGGCACCGCGCCACTGCCCACCGGGCCCGCGCACGGTGCCACCCCGGCCCGTGACCTCGGCACCAAGAACGGCGACGCCGCCGTCGCCGAGAAGATGTCCGAGGAGGGCGCGGTCCTGCTGAAGAACAACGCCAGCGCGCTGCCCCTCACCAGCCGCGACCTCAAGGGCGGCGTCCTGGTCACCGGGCCGGGCGCCGAGTACACGATCGCCGACCCGACCGGGGAGGCCTCCGTGGGCTTCGCCGACCGGGACGCGATCAGCCCGCTGGAGCAGCTCAAGGCGTTCAGCGGCGACCCCGGCGCGTTCACCTACGTGCCGGCCAGCTCGCCGTCCGGCGAGCCGGTGCCGGCCGCGGCGCTGTCGGACTCGGCCACCTCGGTGACCGGCCACCTGGACCGGACCACCGGCCCCGGCGCGCCGTCCGCCGACTCGTCGATCGACTTCACCACGGCCTCCGGCCAGGGCCAGCTCGCGGCCGGTGACTATACCTGGACCGGCTACGTATACGTGCCGACCGCCGACACCTACACCTTCCGGTTCCAGTTCAGCAGCGGCGTTCCGGCTTCTGACGTGACGTTCGCCCTGGACGGGGCGAACCAGGCGCTGAGCCCGGCCGCCAACGTCTACGGGAACGGCAGCACCGGCGCGCACGGCGCCGTGCTGCCCGGCACGCCGACCGACGGCGGCTACACCGAGGCGGGCCTGACCAACGACGCCACCGCGGCGGCGGCGCTCGCTGGCGGGACGTACCACCAGGTCACGATCACTTTCAACAACGTAACGGGCGGCCCGGCCAGCTTCCGGTTCGCCTACTCGCGGGCCAGCGGGGACATCGCCGATGCCGCGGCGGCGGCCAAGGGCAAGAAGCTGGCGGTCGTGTTCCTCAACGACTTCGGCAGCACGACCACCATCCCCAACCCCTACGGCTCGACCCCGGCGACGATCTCGGCGCCCGAGTCGCTGTCCGCGGCCAGCACCCAGCTGATCGACGCGGTGGCAGCCGCGAACCCGAACACGGTCGTCGTCCTCAATACCACCAACCCGGTGCTGCTCCCCTGGCTGGGCAGCGTGAAGTCCGTTCTGGAGATGTGGTTCTCCGGCGAGGAGGGCGGCACCTCCACCGCCCGGCTGCTGCTCGGCCTGGCCGACCCGAGCGGCCACACCGACATCACCTGGCCGGCCGCGGCGACCGACACCATCTGGGGCTACAACGAGACCGTCCCGCTGTACCCCGGCGACACCACCGGCCCGCACCTGGAGCGGCTCAACAACGGCCCGAACGGCACGACCTCCGAGACCGAGGGCATCTACAACGGGTACCGCTTCTTCGACAAGGAGGGCATCACCCCCCTGTTCCCGTTCGGCTGGGGGCTGTCCTACACCCACTTCGCCTACTCGGGCCTGCGCGTCAGCCGGTCGGCTGAGGGCGGCCTGGAGGTGACCGCGCGGGTGACCAACACCGGGCGGGCCGCGGGCAGCACGGTGCCCCAGGTGTACCTGGGCGCTCCGGACAGCCAGCCGGCGGGTGTCCAGTTCGCGGTCCGGCAGCTGTCCCAGTTCGACCGGGTCACGCTGCAGCCGGGCCAGTCGTCGACGGTGACGATGAGCGTCCCGCTGCGACAGCTCCAGTACTGGTCGGCCGGGCAGCAGCGGTGGATCACGGCCGGCGGGAGCCGGACGGTGTACGTCGGCGACGCCGACTCGTCGTCCAGCCTGCCCCTGCGCGCCACCGTCGCCATCCCGGCCTCCAGCAACGTGAGCTGCGTCAACGAGCAGCTCAGCGCCGTGATGGTGCAGGGCAGCGTGACGGTCCCGCCGGGCGCGTGGTGTGACCTGGTCGATACCTCGATCGCCGGCAACCTGCGGGTCGCCGGGACCGGCGTGCGGATCGCCGGGTCGACGATCGGCGGGAACCTGATCGCCACCGCCGTCCGCGACGCCGCCGACCCGCTCAGCTCGGGCGCCAACGTGCTGTGCGACACCACGGTCGACGGCAACGTCATGGTGGCGGGCAGCGGCCGCGACGCGGCCTGGGACGTCGGCCTGTGCGGCGGCAACACGATCGGAGGCAACCTGATCTGTATCGGTAACGGGGCCGTCTCGGCCATCGGCAACACCATCAAGGGCCGCGCGGAAGGCAAGTGCGCCCAGTGACCAGGGCGCCGGCCAGGTATCGCCGGCGCACGCCGGCCGCCGCGGGGGCTCGCCCCCCGCGGCGGCCGCGCGCCTGGCGCACGGCCTGGGGAGTCACTGCCGCCGGCGCGCTGGCCGCGGCGCTGGCGGGCGGCCTGGCGGCCTGTTCCCCGGGCGGCTCCGGCCGCCCGGCGGTGTCCGGGAACGTCTTCACCGCCCGTCATCCGGTCTCCTTCGGGCAGGCCGGGCGCGCGGTCGACGCCCTCTACCGGAGCCACCCCGGCATCGCGGCCTTCACCGTGCAGGACGTGGCCTATACCGCGCAGTCACGGGACACCGTGCTGCGCGAGTGCGGCCCCCCGCCTGCCGGGACAGCCGCGCAGGCCGCGAGCTCCAGCCAGACCATCGCGTGCGCCCCGCTGATCTTCTTCCTGTACAGCTACGGGAAGCAGGATGCGGTGCCGGCGGCGGTCAGCGCGGCCGGTGACGTGTACTGGTACGTGGTGACGCATGTCACCGGGTCCCAGGCCAGCCTGAACGAACTGCTCCGCAGCTGGCGGCTCCCGGTGCCCGGGCTCACGCCCGCGCAGGCCCGCAGCGCCGTCGAGGCGGCGGTCGTCGCCGCGGCCCAGACGTCGATGCTGGCGCAGAAGAGCGTGCACCTCGTCATCACCGGCCGCACGGGCAGCAGCGCGACGGTCGCCGAGCGGGTCGTGGCCGACATCGGTGCCGCCACCGGGACGGAGTCCATCAGCTCCGGGACGGCCACCGCGACGATCCGGGTCACCCGCAAGCACGCCTACTTCACCGGCAACCCCGCCGGGCTGACGACCTTCATCGGCCTGCCCGCCGCGGCGGCGCGGCGGGCCCGCTCCCGCTGGGTCGACATCCAGGCGGGTACCGGCGAGTACCAGGACCTGGCCACTGAGGACACCATTTCCTCGCTCCCGGCCAGCATCCTGCCGCCCTCCTCAGGCGCCGCGGTGCACCTGCGCAGCGCGACGGAGGGCGGCCGGAAGGTCTACGTCCTGGGCTGGAAGGCGACGGCCGCCGGGTCGGGCACTGCGATCAGCGAGGAACTCGTTCTCGCCGCGACCGGGACGACCCTGCCCATCAGCGAGACGACCAGCACCGGCGGCAACACCCAGACCGTCACGCTGGACCGCTGGGGCAAGCCGTTCGCCGTCTCGGTCCCCCCGTCGGCCATTCCGTATTCCAGCGTCAAGAGCTGAGCTGAGCTTCCCCGGCCCCGGCTAGCCCCGGCGGGCGGGGCTACCGGGCCGCGCGTTGACCAAGTCCCGTCACGAAGGCACCTCTGACTCCGGATGCCTCCTCGTCGGCGGCGTTGTAGGCGACATGCGCATGCTCGGCATCCAGGGCGGCTTCCAGGCTCGTGCCATAGACGTGCCGGAGCGTCGTCTTCGCCACGGAGACCGAGCGCGCCGGATGCCCGGCCACCGTGGCGGCCAGCTCGCGGGCCCGCGGCAACGCGGCCTGGTTCTCCGTGATCTCGGTAACCAGGCCCAGGGCCGCCGCCTGGACGGCGGTGAGTCGCCCGTCGAGCCACAGCAGCCTGGTCGTCTCGTAGCGGCCCAGGCACTGTTCCAGGAACCAGGCGATTCCAGCGTCGGGGACTAGGCCCCGGCTGGCGAACGGCGGCTCGAAGAATGCCTCCTGGCCGACCACTAGCAGGTCGCACGCCAGGGCGAGCGCCCACCCGGCACCGACGCAGCAGCCTTCGACGGCGGCAATGACGGGCTTGGGACAGCGATAGGTGTCCAGGACCGCCCGGTGCACGGTACGCAGACCGCTGCCAGGCCGGTTCCCCTCGTTCCAGTGCAGGTCAAAGCCCGCCGAGAACGAACCGCCCTGGCCGGTGAGGATAATCGCGCGGATGGCCTGGTCCCGCGTGCACTGGCCGATCAGGTCGCCGATCCGCTGCCAGTCGACCGGGCGCAGGGCATTGCGCTTGCCCGGCCGGGTGATGCTGATGATGGCGACACCGTCGCCGGTCTCGAGCGCGACTGCGGGCTCGGCGCTGCTTTCCGCCGTCATCGTCAGGCCTGCCCGACCGCGGCGGCCACGATCCGGCGCATGCTCATGATGTGCCGGTAGTACCGGTGCGGACTGGCCTCCCAGGTGTAGCCGATGCCGCCGTGGACCTGCACGGCTCCTTCAGCTACCTGGAGGCAGTGCCCGAGTGCCAAGGTCAGTGCGCGAGCGGCGTCGTCGGGCTCGAAGCAGGCCCAGGCGAGCGCGCTCGCGGCCAGCTCGACGCTGCAGTGCATGTTGGCCAGCCGGTGCTTGATCGCCTGGAACCGGCCGATGGGCTGCCCGAACTGCTCCCTGACCTTCGCGTACTCGACCGAGCGGCGCAGCACGGCGGCGGCCGCACCGACGGCCTCGGCCGCCGACAGGATCGCGCCGTCCCGTCGCATCGCGGCGCTCGCGGGCCCGGTCCCGGCCGGCAGCAGCGTAGTGGGCGCCGAGGCGGCCCAGTCATCGATCCCGGCCGCCGTCGGCAGCGCGTCCGGCCCGGTCAGTCCGTCCGCGGTGAGCACCACCCGTGCGGTCGGCCCGTAGGGCACGAGCGTGGTCCCCTGCTCGGCCACCGCGTAGGACAGGCGAGCGTCCGGCTCGGGTGGCGTGTCAAGGCCGCGGCGGACCGCCAGCGTCGGGAGGAACGGCAGCGGCACCAGGTAGCTGCCCCAGGCGCGGGCGAACGCGGTCAGGTCGAGCAGCGAGAACTCCGCGTCCGGCCGGTCCGCGATGACGGTCCATCCATCCCGGACCAGCTCGTCCCACAGAGGACTCCAGTCGCGGGAGAAATGCTCGTCGTTCAGGCCGCCGCCGGCCCTGCCCTTCAGCAGGTCAGCGAAGGCGATGGCGGCTTCCTCGCACAAGGTGGTGGGGATGAGCTGCGCGTGCATGATCCGTCCTTATCGAGGGAGTTCCTTATCGCGGGAGGCCGAGAACCCGCTCACTGATGATGTTGCGCTGGATCTCTGAGGATCCCGAGGCGATGGTGTCGGACCGGGCATCCAGCTCCAGGTACCGCCACCGGTCGCGATGCTCCGGGCAGTTCAGCTCGAAGCCGGTGCGCACCACGTCCTGGGTGAGCTCGCTCCAGATGAGCTTCATGATGCTCGACGACGGCGTAGCATCCCGGTCCGCGGCCATCCGCTCGATGGCGCACATGACCTGCCACCGCGTGACGACCATCCGGTCGCGCAGACGCGCCGCCTCCCCTGCGGCGGCGGGGTGGCCGAGGGCGCAGTGATCCAGCATCTCGAGCATGACGCGCAGGTCGCTGAGGGCCAGCGCGGCGTACCCGACCCCCCGTTCGGCGGTAAGGATGGTCATGGCCACCCGCCAGCCGTCGCCTTCGGCCCCGATCCGGCAGTCCACGCCGACCTCGGCGTTGTCGTAGAAGACCTCGTTGAACTCGCTGTCACCGCTGATCTGCCTGATCCGGCGCGGCTGCACGCCGGGCTGGTGCATCGGCATCGCGAACATCGTGAGGCCGCGATGCCGGGACGCCTGCGTCGATGTCCGGGTGACCAGCAGGCACCAGTCGGAGTAATGCCCGAAGCTGGTCCAGATCTTCTGGCCGTTGACGAGGTAGCGGTCACCGTCCCGGCGCGCGCTGGTCTGCACGTTGGCCAGGTCGGATCCCGCGTTTGGCTCGGAGAAGCCCTGGCACCAGATGTCGTCCTGATGCAGGATGCGCGGCAGGAAGCGGGCCCGCTGCTCGGGTGTGCCGTGCCCGAAGAAGGCCGGTGCCGCGAGCAGCCGGCCGATGCGGCCCAGTCCCTCCGGGACGCTCGCCGCTACGCACTCCTCCGCGAACACGAACTCCTCGATCGGCCCCAGGCCCCTGCCGCCAGACTCCGTCGGCCAGGACAGGCAGTTGTAGCCGGCCCGGACCACCTCCTGCTCCCAGGCGCGGCGCAGTTCGATGGCCTCGATCTCCCCGATGCTGGTCTGCCCGGCGTAGGGCGGGGCGGCCCGCTCCAGCCAGGACCTCAGTTCCGCGCGGAAATCAGCGATCGACGAGTCGGCAAAGCTGCTAGCCCCAGATGGCATCTCTGACACCCTGCTCACCAGCCAATCCAGTTGATGATGGCCGTGCCCATGACCTGTTCCAGCTCGTGGCCCTGCAGGAAGCCGAGTTCCTCGGTGAACATCGTCACGGCCTCCGATAGCGAGCACGGCAGCCGCGTGAGGTCGGTCCCCCAGAAGACGCGGTCCGAGCCGAAGGCATCCAGCACGTCCTTGATGGGCTGGTGGAGGTCGCGAAAGGGGTATGGCTGCTCCGAGTGGGCCGGCAGCGCGCTGGCCTTGACCGCGACGTTGGGCCGGCTGGCCAGCGGCAGCAGGTCCTGCACGACCTTGCGGACTGTGTCGCCCTTGTCCTCCACGAACAGCCCGAGGTGATCCACGATGAGCTTCAGGCCAGGGTGACTGTCGGCGACCTGGCCCACCTCGGTGAGCTGCTCGGGCGCCCAGATCATCACCGGGATCTGGTGCCGCTCCGCGACCGGCCAGAACCAGTCCGCCGTGCCGTCACGAAGCCACGACGGGTCACGGAACGGCGGGAAGCTCAGCCGCACCCCGGTGTAGCCGAGCGACTGCCAGCGTTCGACGTCCTCGCGGGCCGCTGGCTTGTTCAGGCCGGGGATACCCATCACCCGGAACTTCTCGGGCCAGCGCCGGGCGGCGGCCAGGCAGGCCTCGTTCGCCGCCGATCCGGCCGGCACGAGGTAGGCGCGGTCGACGTGCGCCTCGTCCATGGCGGCAACGGCGGCCTCCGGACTGAGCACGATCTGCCCGATCCGCCGGGCTCGCTCTTCCGCCTCCGGTCCGAACAAATGGATCTGCGCGTCCACGATCAGCACGCTGGAACTCCCTTCCCTGCGATGGCCGGCTATGCCTTGACGAGGAGCACGTCGGCGATTCTCGGCCCCGCCGCAGCGAGGATGACGGGGTTCAGCTCGACGGTCGCGTAGCCGGTCAGGCTCCCGGCGACGAACTCCCTGGACAGATCCGTGAGCAGGGCCGCCGTGGCCGCCAGATCCTGCCCGGCGCTGCCGATCAGCCCCAGGTCGGCGAGCGCGGCGCGGGCCTTCGACGGGTCTGGCGGCAGGTCCAGCAGGACGGGGCGCTGCTCCTCCACATTCACCCCGCCCCGCGCCAGCACGACGTACGGGCCGTACCACGGGTCGCGGTTGAATCCGATCAGCAGCTCCGGCCCGAACACCATCTCCTCGATCAGCAGGCCGTCCAGCCGGTCAGCGCCGATGCCGGCGGCCGCGAGATTGGCCAGGATGGTGTCGCGCGCCGTTGTCACCTCGTCCTGGTCCCGGCATCCGATGACGACGGCGCCGATGCGGGCCCGATGAGCGAGGCCAGGGACGACCGCCTTGACTACGCAGGGGTACATCACATCCATAACGGGGTCGAACGGCGCCTGCCATAGCTGTCCGGCCGCCAGCGGGGCGCCGAGCCGGCCCAGGATCTCGCGACCCTCGGCCTCGCCCACCAGGGTGCGGGCCTCGGCAGCCGGGTCCGCCGTGAGCTGGGCCTGGCCCGCCGGGTAGATGGTGGCGAAGGAGCGCACGGTGGCGCCCAGCCCGCGGACCACGAGCATCTCGGGATGCTCCTGCTGGTAAATCTTCATCCACGGCGTCCAGCGCTGCACGTTCGCCGCACAGAAGATAGTGGGGGTGCCCGTCTGCCGGGTGAGCCGGCAGTAGCGGTCCATCGTCTCCTCGTGCAGTTCCCGGCCGTCGTTCCCGGCCGGGAACGTCAGCGCCCAGGGGACGAACACCGCGGCCACGTCGGGGTCGGTGTAGACGGTCTCGTAGGCCTGGTCGATGGCTCCCGGTGCCTTGGGCGAGGCCGTCAGGTCGACCGGATTGCTCACGTAGGCGCCGGGCGGGGCGATGGACTGCAGGGCATTCAGCGTGGCGGGCGACCACTGCGCCAGGGCGACGCCCGCGGTCAGCAGGCTGTCGGCGACCTGGGCGGCGGCGCCGCCGGACCCTTCCAGCACGGCCAGCCCGCCGTCCTGGCTGGGCCCCCGGCCGAGCGTGCCCAGGTAGCTGAGCAGCGTGACGGTGCGGACCAGCTCCTCGGTGTCGGCGGCCCGGATCACGCCGTGCCGGCGCAGCAGATCGCTGATCACGGCATCGCTGCCGGCCACCGACGCGGTGTGCGACAGCGCGATCTGCGCGCTGCGCTCGGAGGCGCCGGCCTTGACCAGGACGATCTGCTGGCCCGCCGCCCGGGCCGCCGCCAGGACCCGCTCGACCCGCTCGCGGCTGGCGGGACCGAAGCTCTCGATGTAGCCGCAGATGATCTTCGTGGAGTCCCGCGCCACCAGGTACTCCAGCGCATCCACCACGTGGAAGGCCGCCCCGTTGCCGATCGAGACGGCCCAGTCGGCTCCGACGCCCTCGGCGACCAGGCCGCCGGCGATGGAGGACAGGAGCGAGCCGCTCTGGGAGACGATGGAGACATGGCCGACGGGCAGGTCGAGCGGCAGCGGCACCGAGAGCGGGCACAGGCCCGACCGGAAGTCGGCGAAGCCCAGGCCGTTGGGCCCGTACAGGCGCGTCGGGGTTCCGGCGACGAGCTGCGCGAGTTCCTGCTGCCGGGCCAGTCCCTCGGCGGTACCCCGTTCAGCGAATCCGTCGGCGATGGCCACGATGTGCGGTATGCCCATGGCTACCGACGTGCGTGCCAGCTCGATGGTCTCCTTGACGCCCGTGGCGAGGATCACGGCGTCCGGCACGGCCGGCAGGTCCTGGAGCGAGGCGACGGTCACCATGCCGTCGACCTCCTTACGGGAGCGGCTGACTGGCCAGATCGCGCCGGGGTAACCCCAGCCGAGCAGGTTCGCCTTCAGCAGGTTCGTCCACAGGCTGCCGCTCCGTGCGCCGACGATGGCCACCCCGGTCCCGTTCAACCTTCCACCAGCCCTTTCTGCTTCGTCCGTTTCATCGCCGGCTGACCTGCGCCGGCGTCAGTGCCGGCGCCCCGCCAGGGCGGCCTGCAGCGTCTCGCGGGCTTCGTCGGTCTCGCCCAGCCGCAGCGTGAACATCTGCTCGTAGGCGTAGCCGGCGCTGAGGGGCAGTTCCTCACATCCGTTGAGGGCCTGCTTGGCCAGCCGCAGCGCCACCGCGCCCTTGCCCGCGATGGTCTCCGCCAGGTCCCGGGCCGCCGCGCTCAGCTCCTCGCCGGGGACGATCCGGCTGAAGGCGCCGAACCGCAGCGCATCCTCGGCGGAGAGCGGCAGTCCGGTGAAGTACATCTCCCGCAGGACGCCCTGGGGCAGCAGCCGCATCCAGTGCCGCGCTCCCCCGCAGCGGCCCACGTTGATCTCCGGAAGCGAGATGGTCGCGCGCGGCGACCCGATCCGGATGTCGCAGCAGGAGATCAGCGCGGCACCGGCACCGATGGCCGGGCCGTTGACGGCGGCGATGGTGACCTGCGGCATGTTCGTGATGGCGTCGAGCATCTGCCGGGCGATGGCCTGCCGGGTGACATCGGACAGCCGGGCCTCGCCGTCGACGATCGCGCGCAGCTCATTGAGGTCGGCCCCGGCGCAGAAGACCCGCTCCAGCTGGGAGCGCAGCACCACGACCTTAACGTCGGGCAGCGCGCCTACCGCCCGGAACGCATCCCTGATCTGCTCGTAGGCCTGGGTGCTCAGCGCGTTGACGGGCGGCCGGTGCAGGCCGATCTCGACGATGGCGTCACCGACCTGATCAACGGTAACGGCGCTGTCCGTCACATCCTCCATGCTGTGGTCTCTTCTCTCTCCGCTGCTTTCGCTCAGCCCTGGAATTCCGCGATCGCGCCCTTGAGGCCCTTGTCCCTGATCAGCTGCGAGAGTTCCAGGACGGCCGGGCTGAAGTGCAGCAGCGCGTCCGTCTCGGCGCCCATCGACATCGCGCTGCGGAAGCCCTGGATCTCGGCGACCCGGTTGATCGAGTACTTCTTCATCCGCAGGATGTCGAGCGGGACCTTGGCGATGTCCGCGGCGAGGGCCGCGACGTTGTCCCACAGCTCAGCCTCGGGCACGGCATAGTTCGCCCAGCCCCAGTCGGCGGAGGTGCTCCCGGAGACCTGGCTGCCGGCGACGAAGGACATCTGCTTGGCTCGCTTGGGGCCGACCAGGAACGACCACATCGGCGAGATGAGGCCGCCGCCGACCGGGATCGAGGGCCAGCCGACCTTCGCGTTGTCCGCGACCACCGTGATGTCGGTGTAGATGCACAGCTGGGTGGCTCCGGCCAGGCAGTACCCGTGCACGGCGGCGATCACGGGCTTGGGCAGGTCCCAGAGGCGCTCGAAGAGCTTGATATGGCCGAGGATCCGGTCGAAGTCGCTGACGGTCGTGCGCTCCTCGGCGATCTCCGACTCGTCCGGCTTGAGGTCATATCCGGCGGAGAAGGCCCGGCCGGCGCCCCGGATCACCAGGACGCTGACCTCGGGGTCGGCGCCCAGCTCGTCAACGACCTCGCCGAAGCGATGCAGCAGGGCGGTGTTCATGGCGTTGAGCCGGTCCGGGCGGTTGAGCGTTATCCAGGCCGTGCGGCCGTCTCGCTCGACCAGGACTACGTCGTCAGCCATCAGGAACCTCCATCTGTTGTGGGACTTGTTTCTTCCTGCAGGCCGAGGCCGAGGCCGAGGTAGCGGCGCTGGGTGTCGCCCGAGCGACGGAGGTCCGCGGAGTCCTCCTGGGCGACGACCCGCCCGTTCTCGAAGACGATGGCTCGCGTGGAGGTGTTCAGCGCGAAGGCCAGATTCGACTCGGCCATGAGCACCGATACGCCGAAGTTCTCCGGAAGCCGGCTGATCTGCTCGGCGAGGCTGTCCATGATCACCGGGGCCAGGCCCTCCGTCGGCTCGTCCAGGAGCAGGACCTGGGGCCGGGACATCAGGCCGCGGCCGATCGCCACGACCTGCTGCTGGCCGCCGCTCAGCTCCCGGCCGTACCGGTGCAGCAGGGACGCAAGCATGGGAAAGGCTCCGGCCACTTCCTCCAGCCGCTCCTGGGTGTCGCGCCGTCCGCCCCACGCGGCCAGGCGCAGGTTCTCCTCCACCGACAGGTTCGCGAAGATCCGCCGGTCATCGGGAACCCAGGCGAGGCCCTGCCGGGAGCGCTTGTGCGCGGGTTGCCTGCTGATCTGCTTCCCGTCCAGGGTGATCGATCCCCGGGCCCGGCAGATCACGCCGGCGCAGGACCGCAGCGCGGTCGTCTTCCCGGCGCCGTTGCGGCCGAGCAGGGCGACGATCTCGCGCTCCCCGACGGCGAACTCGATCCCGAACAGGGCCTGGGCCGTCCCGTACCAGGCCGACAGGTCGGCGACGGCGAACTTCGTGGCGCTAGCGGTCACGGTCACGGTCACCACGCTCCTGCCCGCCGTAACTGTGCCCGAGGTATGCCTCCTGGGCCTGCGAGCTGCCGCGGATCGTCTCGGGCGTGCCGGTCATCACGAGCCGGCCCTCCACCATCAGCGCCACGGTCTGCGCCAGCCCGAACACCACGCTCATGTCGTGGGCGGTGAAGACCATGCTGAGCTCGGGGTCCTCGCGATGGATCTGCGCCAGGGTCGCCGTCGTGGCCGCCACGTCCTCCGCGCCCATCCCGGCGGTCGGCTCGTCGAGCAGCAGCAGGCTGGGCTGCTGCACCAGCGCCATCCCGATGTCGAGGCGCTTGCGCTCGCCCTGGGACAAGCCGCCCGCCAGCAGGCCGGCCTTGCGCGCCAGGTCCAGCCGGTCCGCCACCGGCCGCACCCGCGCCGCCGCCGCATCCGCGCGGCCGGCCCGCCGCGTCCAGCGCAGGGCCATGCCCGCAGCGGCGCCGGCCGCCAGGAGGAGGTTCTCGTGCACGGTCATCCGGTCCATGACGTGGGCAACCTGGAAGGTGCGGCTCAGGCCGATGCGGGCGCGCCGGGCGGCCGACAGGCCGTGGATCTCCCGGTCGTCCAGCGTGATGCGCCCGCCGTCGCAGCGCACGTCACCCGAGATGAGGCCGAACAGCGTGGTCTTTCCGGCGCCGTTGGGTCCGATGACGGCCAGTATCTCCCCGGCACCGCAGGTCAGCGTCACGTCGGCGACCGCCTTGACGCCGCCGTAGGCCTTCTGCACCGCGCGCACATCCAGGCGCGCGGCCCGCTGCCCGGTGCGTTCCGGGCTGATCGCTGTCATGCCGGCCCTCTCCCCCGCTGGCGGGCTAGAGGCCCGCGCCATCGGATCCGGGGCCCGGCCGCGCCGCGGATCAGGATGCCGATCCCCGCGATGCCGCCGGGGAAGACCAGGACGACCAGGAGCAGCACGATCCCGAGGTAGAGATTCGCGTTCGCCGATCCGGCGAAACCCGCGGTGGTGAGCCAGGTGTAAAGCGCCGCGCCCAGGGCCGGCCCCCAGAAGCTGTACATCCCGCCGACCAGGCACATCACGACGACATCGCCGGAGAAAGACCAGTTCAGCAAGGAGCTGGAGACGGTGGTCTGCTGCTGGGCGAACAGGGCGCCGGCGATCCCGGCGAAGCATCCCGCGACGCAGAAGGCGACCGTGTGAATGCCAGTGACGGGGACGCCGAGCGAGCCCGATCGCCGCGCATTGTCGCGGACGCCCGCCATGCTCAGCCCCAGGTACGAGGACCTCAGCCAGCTCAGCGCCAGCACGCAGATCCCGACGACGACGATGGTGTAGAGGGCGAAGGACCGGTAGGACGCAGCAACGTTCAGGGAGCCGATCTTGCCGGGCGTGATCCCGTAGAGGCCGGTCTCCCCGCCGAGCGACCCGGTGAGGTTGACCACCTCGTACAGGACCTGGCCGACGACCAGGGTCAGGATCGCGAAGGACAGCCCGCTGCTGCGGCGGGTCACGACGCTGACGATCAGGGCGGCTACCGTGGCGACGATCCCGGCGGCCACCACGGCCACCGGGGCGGGCCACGACTTCATCGGGGAGAAACTGACGAAGTACGCGCCGATGCCGAAGAAGGCGGCCTGGCCGAAGGACGCTCGGCCGGTCCAGCCGAACAGGACGTTCGTACTCAGCGCGAAGAGCCCGTAGATCCAGATGGTGGTCCAGGTAAACAGGTTCACGCCGCCAAGCAGCAGCGTCCCGGCGACGCCGATGACGGCCATCAGCACCAGTGCGCGCCACGGTGAGGTCCGGCTGAGCCGCGCCGCGGCCAGGCTCGCGGGCGCCGCCCGAGCCATCCGCATCGCTTCCTTTCCCGAACGCAATCGGATCAGGCCTCCGCGGTCCGCCGGGCGGCCGCGCCGAAGATCCCGTAGGGCCGCACGAGCATCACGGCGCCGATCGCGATGTAGACGCCGTAATCGAGCAGGCCGGGTGCGTACGTGACGAGGATGGCGTCGACCAGGCCAATGACCAGCGCCCCGACGACGGCGCCCTCGACCGAGCCCAGCCCGCCGACGATGATCGCGCCGAAGCTCTGGATGATGAAGGTCAGCGCGAGGCTGGGGTCGATGGACACCGTCGGCGCCAGCATGCTGCCGGCCAGGCCCGCGAGCAGGCCGCCGACGGCGAAGACGCCGAGGGCGATCCGGCCGACGTTGATACCCAGCGCCTGCGCCATCACCCGGTCCTCGGCCGTGGCCTTGACCATCGCCCCGGCCCGGGTCCAGCGCAGGGCCGCGGCCAGCGCCAGGCCGATGAGCGCGGCCACCACGATGAGGACGAGGTCGTAGCTCGCGATCTCGCTGCCGAAGATCTTGGTGACGCCGTTCAGGCCCCTGGCCTGGGCCTGGGTCCGCGGATCGGAGCCCCAGATCACCTGGACCAGGCCGCTGAGGATCAGCAGCAGCGCGAACGAGGCGAGCAGGCCCACCACCTCGGGTGAGCCGTACAGCCGCCGGAACACCAGCCGCTCGGACAGGACCGACAGCGCCGCCACGGCAAGGCCGCAGACGAGCACGGCCCCCACGAAGACTCCGATCGCGACCGAGCGGCCGGAGAGCAGCGACGAGACGAGGAAGGCCCCGATCATGAACAGTGCGCCGTGCGCGAAGTTCAGTACCCGCATCACGCTGAAGATCAGCGTGAGCCCGCTCGCGATCAGGAACAGCGGCAGTCCGGTCGCCAGCGCAGCCAGGATGATCGGCACGACGTTGCTCATCGGGGTCCCTCCTCGTCTGGTTCTCGTCGCGGCCGCTGGGTTCGCTCCGGCCTACGGCCCGGAGCTGACGATGGTGTTCGCCGGGCTGACCAGGTCGTACTTGGTCAGCTTCAGCTTCATCGGGACCGAGGGGTCGCCCACCGTCTGGAAGACGAGCGTCGGAATGGTCGACTCGTGGGTGCTCGGGTTGAACCCCACGGTGCCCAGCGGGCCGTCCACCGAGACCTTGGCCAGCGCCGTGGCGACGGCGGCCGGGTCGGTGGACTTGGCGGAGTTGATCGCGCCGGCGTAGAAGAGCGCGCTGAGGTAGGCCTCGTAGGACCAGTCATTGGGGAACTTGTCGGCCGGCTTCAGCGCCTCGTACTGGTTGACGAAGGTGGTGTTCTTCGAGTTGCTGACCACGGTCGGGAAGTACTCGTAGGCGTCCCAGACGGCGGGCGCCGTGCCGTTCAGGGCCTCGCCGCTGGACACGTAGCCGCCGTTGGTGATCACCGTCTCGTACTGGCTGGTCAGGTGGAACGGGGCGGCCTGCTTCAGGAACGCCGTCGTGCCGGCGCCGTAGGTGGCCAGGAACAGGGCGCGGCCCTTCTTCGGCCCGCTCAGGCTATGCTCCAGCGCACTGATCTGCGCGGTGAAGGTCTCCGAGGTGAGCGGGACGAAGTAGCTCTTGTGGACGACGAGGTTGAGCCCGTCCTTCTTCATGTCGCTGACGCACTCGGTGGCGATCTCGTGCCCGGTGATGTAGTCGTAGCCGAATACGTCGATGCGGGTCAGGTCCGGGTACTGGGTGGAGATGACCTTCGCGATGGCAGCGCACGAGGCCGTGTTGGAGATCGCGGTGCTGAAGTAGTCCTTCGCCGCGCGGTTGGGCCCGACCAGCGGGTCGGACGAGCAGGTCGAGCCGATGGTCACCCCGCCCTGGCTCTGCACGACGGGCGCCACGGCCAGGCAGATCGAGCTGTCTAGCATCCCGAAGATGAGCTTGGTGCCAGAGCTGAGGAGCGAGCGCGCGCCGGCGGCGCCGGTCGCTGGGGTCAGCTGATCGTCCTTGACGACCAGCTGGAGCTTCTTGCCGCCGTCCACGCCGCCGGCCGCGTTCACCTGCGCGACCGCGACCTTCGCGCCGTCGAGCATGTCGTTGCCGATTTCCGCCAGTGGTCCCGACATGGTGCTGATGAAGCCGAGCTTCACCACGCCGCCGGCCGAGGAGCCACCGGATGAAGAGCCACCCGAGCTTCCGCACGCGGCGGCGGTCACGGCGATGGCGGCTATCAGCGCGGGCAGGGCGAGTCTTCGGTAGGACAGCGGCTTGCGGAAATGTCCGCGTGCGGCTCTGGACCGCGGCCGGCTCGAGTCATTCATGTGTGGACCTCCTGCGGAGCGTCATTGCTGGGGAGTGTCATGGTGCTGTCACGCCATGGGTGGCTGCCGCGGCGATGATCCCGGTGCAGCTCTCGATGAATTCAGTGATGCCGCCGTGCGAGGTGGGCTCGAGCACCAGCTCGTCGATGCCCATCGGCTCAAGGTCCTTGATCAGGATGTCGATCTTGCGCCGGACCTCCTGGGCGGTGCCGACCAGGCAGATGTCCTCGATCATTTCCCCGGGCACGAGCCGCGCCAGCTCGTCCCAGGGCGTCGGGTAGCCCGCGGTCCGGAAGGCCTCGCGCAGTTTCTCCCCCGTCTGCTCCCACCGCGTCCCCTGCAGGGGAGTCGCGTAGCTGGGGGTCGAGAAGTAGAAGGCCAGGATCATGGCGGCCCGCTCACGCGCGATAACCGGGTCGTCGTGAACGGAGCAGATGTACCACAGGGCCGTCGCGAGCTTCCCCGGCCGCCAGTCAGCGCGGGCTGACCCGCGTTCCAGCGCGGGTGCCGTGACCTCATCGAAATAGGGGCGGATGCCGGCCAGCGGATGAATGGCCACGCCGTCGCAGTACTGCGCCGTGGTCTCCAGGATGATCCGGTTAACCCCGGAGCCGTAGATCTCGATCGCCCGCCGCGTGGCTTCGCCGGCGTTGAAGCTGAGCGACGGGGCCCTGGCGCTGTAAAAACGGCCCTCGAACTCGAAGCCGCCCTCGCTGGTCAGTGCCCCGCGCAGCAGCTGCACATACTCCGCGAAGCGGGGCGCCGGGTGGTCCTCGACCAGCCCGTACCGGCGCCGGATTCCCTTGGTGCCGGCGCCCAGGCCGAACGTGAACCGGCCGCCCAGGGTCTCAGCCAGGTCGGCAGCGGCGCCGGCGGCGTGCAGCGGGACGCGCGGAAAGGTGTAGGCGATCCCGGTGCCGATGAGGATCCGGGAGGTCGCCAGGCCGATCGCCATCGCGCGCAGCAGGCCATCGGAGCCCTGGCTCTCGGTGGTCCACAGGCGGCACAGGCCCGCTTCCTCCGCCTGCGCGGCGAGTTTCTGCTGTACCGGGATTGGCGCCGAGCCGGCGAAGACCATGCTCAGCCTCATCGTCGTGTCACCTTCACCGTCGTGTCACCTTCACCGTCGTGTCACCTTCATCGCCGTCACCTTCCTGGGCTAGCGGCACGTCGTGCTGGCGGCCGTCAGCGTCGTAGGCATAGAAGCCGCGGCCACTCTTACGGCCGAGGTGCCCCGCGCTCACCAGGTCGACGAGGATCTGCGGCGGCCGGAAGTGGTCGTCGTTCAGCGCCGGGTGCAGCGCGTTGAGGTTGTTCAGCCGAGCGTCCAGCCCCACCAGGTCGGCCAGCTCCAGCGGGCCCATCGGGTGGTTGTAGCCCAGGCGCATCGCCGCGTCGATGGCGGACGGCCCGGCCACCCCGGAGGCGACCAGCCGCATCGCCTCGTTGCCCAGGGCCAGGCCGAGCCGGCTCGTGATGAAGCCCGGGGAGTCCAGCACGACGATCGGGGTCTTGCCGAGCGACACCGCCAGGTCGCTGCAGCGCCGGACGTGGTCGGGGGTCGTGCCGGGCACGATGACGACCTCGACCAGCCGCATCTTCGGCACGGGGTTGAAGAAGTGCATCCCGACCAGGCGCCCTTCGCAACCGCCGGCGGTGGCGAGGCGGGCGATCGAGAAGGTCGAGGTATTCGTGGCCAGCAGCGTGTCCGGGCCCGCGGCGGCGGCGATCTCCCGCAGTACTTCCGCCTTGACCGGCTCGGATTCCACGACCGTTTCGATGACGACGGCCGCTGCCGCCACGGCCGCCTCTACCGTGGCCGCGACCGTAATGGTCGCGCCCGCGGCCGTCCCGCCGGATTCTGCCGGTGACGAGCCCGCCCCGCGGCGGGAGGCGGCCTGACTGGCTGCCTGCCGCGCGGAATCGGAATTGACGTCGAAGAGCGCTACGTCATAGCCGTGGCGTAGCGCGGTCAGCGCTATTCCTCGGCCCATAGTTCCGGCGCCAATGACGGCAATCGTCGTCCGTGTCACCCGGCCCATCCTTAACATCGTTGGATAGATGCGCCGTCTCGCCGGCCAGAGCCGGTCGGGGCGAACTAACTCTCAGTAATCCATCAGACTGCCCAGGGGAGGCCTGTCAGGACTGTTCCTGTTGCCCCGATGTCGGGAGGTCTTCACGGGGACGCCTTCATTTGGGTAGTATCGAATCATACGAGCGTTCGTTCGTCAATGATTCGGGCGGCCGCTTCTGACCTGGGCGGCATCGACATCAACCGGAGGATCCGAGTTGAGAACCACCAGAACACCCCCCCTGGCCCGCGTGTGCGGGAGAGGGCGTGCAGAGCGCTGCGAGACTCGCCCCGGCGGTGCCGCGGGGGGACGGCCCGGCATGGCAGCGCCGGGCCGCGGGAACTCTGCGTGAAGGCCGAGCGCCGGCCGGCGACCACACCGGAGCCAGCCACCGGGACGCCGCGGCGCATTCGCGGCAAGCCGACACCCGCACACCTGGACAGGCTTGAGGAGATTAAGAAAGAAGCCGCGCGCTGCTTTTACCTGCAGGGCTACGCGGCTACCGATGTCCGGCGGATAGCCGAGGCGGTCGACCTCCAGGTATCGACGCTTTACAACTACATTTCCGGTAAAGAAGAACTGCTGTACCTCATTATGAAGGACGGCATTACAGAAATCGCCGCGGGCCTTGACGAGGCGATTGACGGCCTGACCGATCCGCATGACCGGCTGCGCGCGGCCGTGCGCTCGCATGTTCTCCATCACGCCCATCGCCGCTACCGGGCGTGGACCAGCCACGTCGAGGTCCGGTCGCTGACCGGCGATTACCTGGCGGAGATCCTCAGCAAGCGACGCGAATATGAGCGCCGCTGGATCGAGATACTCCAGGACGGGATGAGCAGCGGCGTGTTCACGCCGGCGGATCCGCGGCTGACCATGTACGGCATCCTGGCCATCGGGCAGAGCGTTTCCCGGTGGTACAAGCCGGGCGGCGGCTATGACGCGGAAGGCATAGCCGACGCCATGGCGGATTTCGTGCTCACCGGGGTGCTGACCCCGCAGTGAGCGACGCAGCCGTCACGAGCACAGCGGGCGGCCAGCCCCCACCGGTTCGTTTCGTCGAGCACGGAGCCGTCGCCCAGGTGATACTCAGCCGCCCGGCCAAGCGCAATGCGGTGTCACCGGAAATGGCCCGGCTCCTGGAGGCAGCGCTCGACCGGCTGGAGAGCACCCCGCGGTTCCGCGTCGGCATCCTGTCCGCCGACGGCGACGCGGCCTTCTGCGCCGGCGCCGACCTCGGCTACGTCGCCAGGGGCGACGGCGCGCAACTGTCGACGGCCCGCGGCGGATTCGCCGGGTTCGTCAGGTACCCCCGCCGCAAGCCGATCATCGCCGCTGTCCATGGCTACGCTCTGGCGGGCGGCTTCGAGATCGCCCTGGCCTGCGACCTGCTCGTCGCGGAGCGCACCGCCGAGTTCGGCCTTCCCGAGGTCACCCGCGGGCTGATCGCTAACGGCGGCGGCATCCTCCGGCTGGCCACCGTGCTCCCCCGCGCCCGGGCACTCGACCTCATCCTTACCGGCCGCAGGCTGTCGGCCACCGAGGCCGACCAGCTGGGCCTCGTCAGCCGGCTCGTCGATGCCGGCCAGGCGGTGAGCGAGGCCTTCGCCCTGGCCACGGCCATCGCGGGCAATGCTCCGGCGGCGGTCCGGGAAAGCCTGTTCCTCGCCAACGCCGCCGCCTATGCTCCGTCAGCGGAAACCTGGGAGCTCTGCGCCGAGATCGCGCAGCGGCTACGCACGGCCGGGGATGCTATCGAAGGAGCCACCGCCTTTCTCGACCGCAGGGACGCCTCATGGACCGATCACCAGTAACCGCCACCAGACATCACGACGACACCGAATCCGCGACATCTGCTGGCGAGGGGGCCCCAGCGGGGCACGCAGGAGATCCGGACTGGACGGCGTCCATCGGATTCGAGCCCGCCCTCGCCAGCCTGCCCCTCGCTGACTACCTCCAGTATTCCGCCCGGCTGGACGCGGCCGACGGCACCGTCGGGCAGGGCGCGTCCACCGCGTTCGAGGCGGCCCGGATACTGACCTGGACGCGGCGGGAGCGGGCGCTTGATGACCTCGACCCGTTCAACCAGATGCTCGCGATCCTGGAGACGGCGGCTCATCTCGACCTGCTCGTGATGCAGGGAAGGCTGCGGGCCCTGGTGAGCAACGGCGTGACGCACTACGGTGCCCCGTGAGCAGCGACGCTCCGCTGGACGGGCTGACGGTCCTGGAGGTCTCCAGTTTCGTGGCCGCTCCGCTCGGCGGCCTGACCCTGGCTCAGCTCGGTGCCGATGTGATCAGGATCGATCCGATCGGCGGATCCGCGGACATCGGCCGCTGGCCCCTGGCGCCGTCCGGCACGAGCCTCTTCTGGACCGGCCTGAACCAGGGCAAGAGATCCGTCACGCTCAACTTCCGCGACCCGGAGGGCCGGCGGATCCTCGCCGACCTGGTCGCCCGCTCAGGGCCTGATGGCGGAATCGTGCTGACCAACGCTGTGGGCCGGGGCTGGCTCGGGTACGACGAGCTCGCCAGGATCCGTCCCGACCTGATCCACCTCCAGATCCAGGGGCACCACGACGGCCGGCCCGCGGTCGACTACACCGTCAATGCCGCCACGGGCTTTCCGATGGTCACGGGACCCGAGGGTTACCAGGGCCCGGTGAACCACGTGCTGCCGGCCTGGGATGTCGCCTGCGGGCTCTACGCGGCGGTGGGAGTGCTGTCCGCTGAGCGGCACCGGCGGCGCACCGGCGAGGGCCGGCAGATCACGCTCGCCCTGGCGGACGTCGCGCTGGCCGTGACCGGGCACCTCGGCTTCCTGGCCGAGGCGCAGGTCTGCCAGGCCGAGCGACCCCGGATCGGCAACCACCTGTACGGCGGCTTCGCGCGTGACTTCCCGACGGCCGACGGCGAGCGTGTGATGGTGGTCGCGCTGACCCGGCGGCACTTCACCGATCTGGGCACCGCGACCGGGCTGACCGTCACCTTCGCGGAGCTGGAACGGCTGCTCGGCGCCGACTTCGGCGCCGACGGCGACCGGTACCGGCACCGGGAGGTCATTGCCTCGCTGCTCGGTCCCTGGTTCGCCAGCCGCAAGATTTCCGAGGTCGCCCGCGACCTCGGGGGTACGTCGGTCATCTGGTCTCGGTATCGCAGGTTCACCGAGCTGGCCGCCGACCCGGAACTGGCGGCCAATCCGCTGATGCGCGAGATCAGCCAGCCCGGTGTCGGAACGGTACTGGCGCCCGGCTCGCCGCTGGCCCAGGCCGGGGCCGGCCAGGCCGGGCCCGCGCCGGTCCTCGGCGCCGACACCGCGGACGTGCTGACCGAGCTGCTCGGGCTGTCGGCGGCGGACACCCGGATGCTGGCGGAACGCGGGATAGCTGGCGGCGACCGGTGAGCCAGCCCGAGCCGGCCGCGGCGGCCCAGCCGGAGCTGTCGGCCCAGCCGGAGCTGTCGGAGCTGCTGGCGCAGTGGGCTCCTGAGCCGGCCGAGATGACCGAGACGATGGCCGCCGAGCCCGCGGTGGCGCTCGCCGGGGTGCTCGACGCCGAGCCGCCCGTAGCGCGTCCCGGCGACGCGATCCCGCCCCTGTGGCACTGGCTGTACTTCCTGGACCGGCCGGCCCAGCGCGACCTTGGCCCCGATGGCCATCGGGCACAGGGCCGGTTCATGCCGCCGATTCCCCGGCGCCGCCGGATGTACGCCGGCGGCCGGGTCAGCTACCTCAGCCCCGTCCACTGCGGTGAGCCGATCACCCGCCGCAGCGAGCTGGCCCGGTGGAGTATCCGGCAGGGCCGCAGCGGCGAGCTGCTGTTCGTTACCGTCAGGCACACCTTCCTGCGCGACGGGGTCCTCGTCGCCGCCGAGGAACAGGATCTGGTCTATCGCAGCGGCCCGCCTCCCGCGCCCGCCGATCCGGTCCCCGGCACCGCCGGGCCACCTGCTCGGGCGCCGGACCTCGGCCGCGGCATCTCGATGACCACCGGGGCACTGGCCGCGGCTGGGACGCATGCGCGAGTGACTCCCGTTGCCGAATCCGGCGGCTTGTGGGGATTGCAGGCCGTCGCCGATCCGGTCATGCTGTTCCGGTTCAGCGCACTGACCTACAACGCCCATCGCATCCACTATGACGCGCAGTACGCGGCGGCCGCAGAAGGCCATCCAGGGCTCGTTGTGCACGGTCCGCTGATCGCGTTGCTGTGCCTGGAACTGCCGCGCCGCCATCGGCCGGACCGGCGGATCGCGGAGCTGTCCTTCCGCGCCAGGTCCCCGATCTACGCCGGGCAGGTGATGACCGTCACGGCCAGTCAGCAGGACAGTGGCTGTGCGATGCGCGTGACAGCGCCGAACGGAACCGATGCCATGACCGCCGAGGGACGATTCGCGCCCTGAGAAAAACCGCGTCCCGTGGAGAAGGAGCCAGCAATGCGCCGCCTAACCGAAACCGATGGCCTGACCGACCTGCAGCAGGACATCCTCAGGGCGGTGCGCGACTTCGTAGATACCGAGATCTTGCCGGTCGCGACCGAGCTCGACCATGCGGACACCTACCCGGACCGAATCATCGCCGGGCTGAAGGACCTTGGCGTCTTCGGCCTCACCATCGGCCAGGAGTACGGCGGCCTCGGCGAGTCCCTGCTGACCTACGCCCTGGTGGCCGAGGAAATCGCCAGGGGCTGGATGAGCATCTCAGGCGTCATCAACACGCATTTCATCGTTGCCTATCTGCTGAGCCGGCATGGCACCGACGAACAGCAGGCGCACTTCCTGCCGAAAATGGCCACCGGCGAAATCAGAGGCGCCATTTCCATGTCCGAGCCAGAACTCGGATCCGATGTCGCCGCTATCCGCACCGCGGCCCGGCGTGAGGACGGTGAATACGCCATCACAGGACAGAAGATGTGGCTGACCAACGGCGCGTCGTCGAACCTGGTCGCGCTGCTCGCCCGGACAGACGAGGGCAACCCCAAGCCACACCAGAACCTGACCACCTTCCTGATTGAGAAGGATGCCGGGTTCGGTCAGACCCGGCCTGGGCTCACTGTTCCCGGGAAGATCGACAAGATGGGTTACAAGGGTGTCGACACGACCGAGCTCATTCTGGACGGATGCCGGATTCCCGCGGACCGGGTCCTCGGCGAGCTCCCAGGCCGCGGCTTCTACCAGATGATGGACGGGATTGAGGTGGGCCGTGTCAACGTGGCTGCCCGCGGCTGCGGCGTGGCCCAGCGCGCCTTCGAACTGGCCATCGATTACGCCCAGCAGCGGCGCGCGTTCGGCAAGCCGATTGCCGAGCACCAGGCCATTCAGTTCAAGCTCGCCGAGATGGGCACCAAGACGGTAGCCGCCCACCAGATGATGGTGATGGCCGCTCGGCGCAAGGACTCAGGAGCGCAGAGCGACCTCGAAGCCGGCATGGCAAAATACCTTGCCAGCGAATACTGCAAGGAGGTCGTAGAGGATGCCCTGCGTATCCATGGCGGCTTCGGCTACTCCAAGGAATATGAAATTGAACGGCTCTACCGCGACGCCCCCATGCTCCTGATCGGCGAGGGTACCGGCGAGATCCAGAAGATGATTATCGGACACCGCTTGCTCGAGCAGTATCGAACGGCGCCAAGCTGACGCCGATCCAGGCGAGGCGACCAGGACGAGTCCGGCTCTCTGGGTTCAGCAGGCCAGCAGCATGCCTGACGGCGGAGCCGACAGCGCGCGCCTGGTTCCTCTGCTGTCGTGATGACACGCTGGCGCGCCAGGACGGCTGGTACGTCCTGCGGGAAGCCGGCTGTCATCCCGTGGTCAAACGCTCGACTGGCTGCGCGGTGACGCCCGCGGTGATCCAGCCTCATGCGTAAGGTACCTGGCCCACCGGTTCTCTACCCACGGGCCCTGGGAGAGGTATAGCGTGCGAGCGGGCTGATTCGTCACGTAGGGGGCCATGGTGGGTTTTTTCTCCAGGTTGCTCGTTCCGCGAAGGGTGCGCCGCGCCATGCATCCCGGCCGGGCTGTCAAGCGGGCAGTGACGCCCAAGGCGGTTAAGAGAGCCAGGCGCGCGATGCACCCTATCGACAATGCGGTGTACTCGATGCAGCGGTCCGTGGCGACGAGCATCCGATCGGGACGCAAGCGAAAGGCGCGCGTGTACCGTCACGGGAGCTGCCCGATTAACCATCGCAGCCCGGAAGCTGCAGCCAAGTGCAGGAATCCCTGAGACGTGTCGCGCGTCGCGAGCCCCACCTACAGGATCGGCGGCGAGCCGCTGATGATCAGTAAGTATTCGGAAATCGGGTGGTGGGACGGCCTCGGCGGCGGTCTCCGCTGGAGGGCTGGGACATGCGGCTCATGGTGCGTGATTTGCGGCTGCTGAGGGTGTTTGCTGTGCTGCGTGATGGTTGCGGCGGGCGTTGTCC
>DATKRH010000146.1:0-7372 GCA_035532295.1 Streptosporangiaceae bacterium | reverse complement strand
GCTAGCCGCGGTCTCCCACGCCGAACTGGTGACCCTCATCACCGACCTGGCAGATCACATCCCCCAGGCGCGGGAATCGATCTGGTCACGGCTGGCCTGACCGCAGGACGCGGCCAGAACGACCGCGAACTGGCGGATCTGAGCGAACGTGCTAAGACCAGCGAGATGCTTGCATATTACGGCCGCGTGCGTCGATAACGCCTGTTCGGGCTGCGGGACGGGGCGGTGGCTTCGACGGCCCCGCTGGTGATGAGATCATCCAGCGCATTGATGACACTGCTCCTGCTGGCACCCGTTGCCTGCTGCAATTCCTCGCGGCTAGCAGAGTCGGTTTCGCCGAGTGTTTCGAGAATGCGCTCGGGCAGGCCGCTGCCAGGCGATGGCAGTGCCTTAGGCCCGGCCGTGATCCCGGGCAGGCCGGGCGCCAGCCGGTAAGAACCATCGTCGCGGGCCTTGCGCGGACGGAGCAGGCCGAGATATCGCAGCTGGCCGAGCTGGCGGCGCGCGTCTGACGACCCAAGGCCTAGCCTGCGCAGCAACGCGATGTCCACATCGTTACCAGCGTTGGCTAGTGCGAGGGCAGAGATCTGCGCCTCCGAAAGGTCCTCGCCGCGGCTGAGCCGTATCGCCCAGGCGCGCAGTTCCGGGGTGACGGCAGACGTCCGCGGGATCGTCACACGGAAGTAGTCGAGGCTGGCGGCGAACAACGGCACCAGCCCCGTGTCACGCCGGACGCGGCTGATCATCATGCTGATGCCAGAGCTGCGGTTTTCGGCCACCGGCCGTCCGGTGAGTGGATCACCTGCCTCCTGAAGCAGGGACGCTAGCCGGGCATTCCTGGATGACGAGGTTCCGCTCTGGCCGAGTGTCTCGAGCCGGACGTTACCGAATAGCCCGCCGGGGCTGGTGACGGTAAGCCGGTCGGGGAAGAGCTCGACCTGGATCTGAGTGCCCCGGGCTTGCGGGCTGTAGTCGCGGTGCATGAGCGCGTTGACGACGGCCTCGCGGATCACCTCTGGCTCTATCTCCCAGTAGTCTTCGCGGCCTGCGCCGACGATGCGGCTGGCCATGCGGAGGTTGCGCTGTGCGGCCTGGATGGAGTCGGTCACCATCGTCGGGACCGTGCCGCCGACTGCGGCGCTGTCCAGGAAACGGATGCCGGCAGGGCCCGGCTGCCCTGCGTCCTCATGTGGGTATACCGCTAGCGAGACCATCAGCTGCGGGAAGAACTGCTGAGGGTATGCGCCGACGCTGAACAGTCCCGCCAGGGAAGGGACGAGCGATCCTTCGTGCGGTACGAGAACGCCGAGGCGGGTAAGCGCGTCGGGCTCGCTGAGCCCGGAAAACGATCTCGGCGAACTCCGGGTCGCCGTCTCGATGAGGCGAAGCACAGCCCCCCGATCGAGGTCCTTCGCTGTCGCCTGCGGAACCGGCTCTTCGTCCCATCGCGGCTGCCCGGAGTTCTCTCGCAGCCGGTCGATCTCATAGGGCGTCAGGCGCCGATCCCCGTCGCCAGCCCGCACATACGCACCGTTGTACAGGCTCCTGGCAGTGACATAGCACGGGCGCTGCACCGGCGGCAGCGCCTCGATCTCCGCTAGCACGAGGATGACGCCCTCGAATGGCACGGTGTCAATGACCGGTGCAAGCGCGGGAGTGAGCTTGGCGCGGGCGATCCCAGCCAGTTCGTCCCGCAGGGCTACAGGGTCACTCACCCCCACGGGGGCGAAGCCAGCTCTTTCGTCCAGCCCGAGGATGATGATCCCGCCCCTGGAGTTAGCGAACGCTGACATGGTCTCGGCAACGTTCCGCGGCAGGCCGCCAGCCGCCCTCTTTACCTCCACGTCCTCAAACTCCACGCCGGTCTCTCGTAGCCTCGCCACGATCTCCGCCAGCTCCACACGGGCCTCCGCGACCTGAGCATGCCAAGCTTACCAAGAAGCTTACCATGATTCTGGTAAGACTTGGTAAGCTGAAAATCGCTGCGCCGATGACGCTTGTCAGCGACTCTTCAGGACCGGGAAGCCGGATTCAACCTGTGTGGTTATCGCTGGCCGCAGGGGCCAGCGCGCCGACGGCATGGCGCACGGCTGAGTGCTCCGGTGCCGGTACGCTTTCCGCCCGAACTGCTGGAGCGGGTCCGGCGGGCAGCTGATGCCGACGGCCGCTCACTGTCGGTGCCAGGTGCCACGCTGCGAGCTATGGACAGTTTCAGCGACATGTCGGGCACCATCAACAAGCTTCCGTTGAGCGAGGCTGGCCAGACCGCGCTGCAGTCAGCCTTGCTGCATGATCTTGGGACGCTGCCGTTCAGCCCTGGTGCGCTGATCAGCCGTTGCCTCTGGATAATCTCTATCGGCGCGTGGGGAGCCTGGACCCATGCCACGCTGCCCGTCGATGACAGGCTCGACATGCCGGAAAAGGAGAGCATCGCTGGCGTGTGCGACCTTGTCGTCAGCCTCATCAGCCCACCCCTATGTCACGGCGATGAGAAGGCGATGATCGTGCTGCGCAGGCCGGGGTCGGCGGAGATCAGCGAGGCTGATGCGTGCATCTTCCGCCTGGTGCGCCAGGCGGCCGTCGGCCGGAAGACTGCGCCCTGGGCGTTTCACGTGGTCGGGCCGGGCGGAATACGGCAGGTCACTGAGCACGAGGCTCCGCAGGATCCCGCTGGTTGAATCACGTTCGTACTGCAGAGGTAGCCACAGCCACTGGCTCCAGGAGCCGAGCAGACCTGTGTAGTTATCGCTTGCACGTTGGAGCCAGGTTGCACTCCCAGGTGCGGCCGCCCTGGTGGTACGGCGCCGTGTGGTCCTGGTCGCATCTGGTCACCGCGCGCCGACAGCCCGGGAAGGAGCAGGTCCGCTGCCGGACGGTGATCAGGTGCCGCAGCCCGGGCGGGGGCCGGTAGGCCACTGATTCCCGCTCGTGGCCGCAGTCCCCGGCCGCCAGCGGCCGGATCCTGACGGTGAGCTCCTAGCCGCTGCCGCTGATCCCGATGCGGTCCCCGCCGGTGCCGGCGCTGTCGCCGCGGATGCGCTGGCGGGCCTGGGCGCAGCCGTGCGCGACCGCCCGGCCGTCCTTGCCGGTCAGCGTGACACACCACCGGGACCCCTGCACGCTGGCCAGCCGGTCCGCCAGTGCGCGCCCGTCGGCGGCGGCCACCGGGCCGAACCCAGCGACGTCACCTGGCGTCGGACGCCCCGGCGGCTCGCCGCGGACAAGCGGATCGATGCCCTGGCCCACCAGCTCACGGCACGCTTCTTCAGGCGAGAACTCCGGCCGCCAGTCCGGCCCTCACATCACCCGACCGACGTCGTAGCAGATGCCGCGGCGGTTCATACGACCTCGCCTTCGGCCGGGCCACCGAGGCACCTGCGCACCGCGGCCCGATCGACCCCGAGCGCGTTCAGCAGCTCGGCAGCCGGATCAGGGCGCTGGAGCGTCAGCAGGGCGAGGAGGAAGTGTGTCGCCTCGATCCGCCCGCTCCTGGCCGGGCGTGCCTCGCCGATCGCGCGCTTGAAGACCGCCCGCGCACCAGAGGTGAGCGGCGGGAGCCGACGGCCGAACGAGGCAGGCGCTTCCTCGCCGAGGGTCGGGATCTCGATGCCGACTGCGGCGAGCGCCGCCAGGTCGAGCGCGTCCGATGCGGCGCGGGCGTCGGCCAGGGACACCCCGAGGGCCTGCGCCGCCCGGGAATCCTCATCGTGCAACAGCCCGAGCAGCAGGTGATCGGTGCCGAGCCGGCGGTCGCCCCGGCGGCGCGCCTCTTCGGTGGCTGACGTCAGCACTAGCTTCCTGGCGTCGTCGCTGAGCCGTTTCGGCATCATTGCTCCCGCTTTCCGTACTTCGTGTGAATCGACTGACGGGAGACACCGAGGGCATCACCGATCTGTTCCCAGGACCAGCCGCGCTCCCGGGCGACGCGGACACTGCGCGCCTCGATCTGCTCGGCGAGCCGGTGCAGCGCACCGACCGCCCGCAGGCAGACCGCGGGGTCGTCTGACATCAAGGTCGCCGTCAGTTCTCTGTCCTCCACGGCTGTCAGTCTAGACTGACAAGAGGGGGGTGTCAATCCAGACTGACAGCCTCGTCGCCGAGATTGGCCGGTGACTGACCGCATGCGGGGCCTAGCGGAGGAGAGACTTCGTGATGTCCGCCGAGGAGTCAGCGATCAGGCACGTGATGGCCCGGTGACCGCTCGCCCAGGAGTCCGCCTCCGGGTAGAGGTAACGGAGCGTCATCGAGTTGGTGACCTGAGACCTGTCGACGTTGTCGTTGATCCTGGCGCGGCAGCCCTTGGCAGCCTGCTGGTGCAGCGCCGCGACACCTGGGTAGCTGCTGCCGCCGGCCACCCGGAACACCGCGAAGACCTGGGCGTTGTGCGCCTCGGTGCAGGGCACCACGGTCACGTCGGTGACGCCGGACAGGGCTTGGCTGGCGCTGGGGTTCTGGAAGCAGTCACCGGTACGCAGCGAGAAGACGCTCGCGGTTCCGGCGCGCGTGACCTGGCCGGCGCCCGACGACCGCTGCGGTGACGACGCGGCACCGATCGCGATGAGCCCGCCGATGAGCACGATCCACAGGCCTGAGATGACAAGCCCAGCTATGGCCAGCCCTTTGCCCCGCTGCGGCTGGGCGCGGATCTTGACCAGCGCGATGATGCCGAAAATGACGCTGAGAAACAGGGTGATCAGCGTGAAGCCGAGCAGGGACAGGACGAACGAGGCGATCGCGAGGCCGTTGGCACGCCCGGTGGCGGGCGGCCCGCCGTAGGGGTAGGTGTAGGGCGCCTGCCCGGGCAGCGTGGGCTGGCCGAACTGGGGCTGGCCAAACTGCTGCTGGCCAAACGGGGGCTGCCCGAACCCGGGCTGGCCGAACTGGGGCTGGCCAAACGAGGGCTGCCCGAACTGCTGGCCGGCCCCGGGCTGGCCGAACTGGGCCTGACCCGGCATTCCGGTGGGATCGCTGGAGGGCGCCTGCTGGCCAGGCGGCGGCCACGACTGGCCCGGTGGCATGGACTCGCCAGACGGCGGCTGGCTGGGCGGCTGGCTGGGCGGCTGGCTGGTTGGCTGGGTGTAGGTTTCCTGACCGGATGACGGCTGGCCGGGCACGCTGTCATCGGGTACCCAGAGCAGCCACCCGGCAGGCGCCGGCGGCCAGGACGGATCGGGCTGCCAGCCCGGCGGCGGGACAAACCCCTCCGGTACCGGCGGCCATCCCGGTGGGGGATTGAATCGAAGTCCCACGGAACAAGCTCCCCTCGGCGAAGCCCGCCAGCGACCCGGCAGGCGCAACGGGCGCGGCAGGCCCAGCCCCCGTGGAGAACATATCGCTAAATTCTGGGTAAAGGGAGCTGGCGACAGCCGCGTGGAGCCACGCAGGCACTGCGGGCCCCCGGCCCTGTGATACAGCCCATGGCCAGTGACGTTGCGGCCGGGCATGGATTTAGGCCACACTGATGTTGTGAAAAGCGTGGGCAGAACGAATGAGGGCGCCAGCGTGGCCCGCACCATCGGTGCGGCCGCGGGGCCGGCCCTGCCCGCGCCAGCCACGCACGGGCAGATCGGGGCCGAGCGCGGCACCCGAGCCCGGATCGCCCGGCTGATCCTGGAGAACGGGCCGGTCAGTGCGGCCTCGTTGAGCACGCGGCTGGGTCTGACCCCGGCGGCGGTCCGCCGTCACCTGGACAACCTGATCGCGGGCGGCCTGATCGAGAGCCGCAGCGCGCGGCGCCCGGCCAGCCGTGGGCGTGGCCGCCCGGCCAAGCTGTTCGTGATCACCGACGCCGGCCGCAGTGCATTCGAGCATGCCTACGACGACCTTGCCACCAGCGCACTGCGGTTCCTGGCCGAGGTGGCCGGGCCAGGCGTGGTCGCCGAGTTCGCCCGGCGGCAGGTGGCCGAGCTTGAGCGCAGGTACCGGCCGGTGGTGGCATCGGCTGAGCCCAGCGAGATGGTCGCCGTCCTGGCCGAAGCCCTGTCAGCGGATGGCTACGCCGCCTCCGCCAGCGGCTCGCCAGCGGGCGCCGGGGGAGAGCAGCTCTGCCAGCACCACTGCCCGGTGGCTCACGTGGCCGCCGATTTCCCGCAGCTGTGCGAGGCGGAGACGGAAGCCTTCGGCCGGCTGCTGGGCACGCCCGTGCAGCGGCTGGCCACCATCGCCCACGGCGACGGGGTCTGCACCACACACGTGACCGCCCCGTCCCTCGTCCACACCCGCACCACCGGCACCGCATCCGCAACTGACACCGAGTCCGGAGGCATCTCCGCATGACGACGACCGCACGGCCCGAACTCGAGGGCCTTGACCGCTATAAGTTCGGCTGGTCCGACTCCGATGTGGCCGGAGAGTCGGCCCGGCGAGGCCTGTCCGAAGACGTCGTCCGCGATATCTCGGCCAAGAAGAGCGAGCCGGGCTGGATGCTCGACCTGCGCCTGAAGGGCCTCCAGCTGTTCCGGCGCAAGCCGATGCCCGACTGGGGCTCGGACCTGTCCGGCATCGACTTCGAGAACATCAAGTACTTCGTACGGTCCACCGAGAAGCAGGCGGCGAGCTGGGATGACCTGCCCGCCGACATCAAGAGCACCTACGACAAGCTGGGCATCCCGGAGGCCGAGAAGCAGCGCCTCATCGCCGGCGTGGCGGCCCAGTACGAGTCGGAAGTCGTCTACCACAAGATCCGGGAGGACCTGGAGGAGAAGGGCGTCCTGTTCCTGGACACCGACACGGCGCTACGCGAGCAGCCAGACCTGTTCCGCGAGTACTTCGCCACCGTGATCCCGGTGGGCGACAACAAGTTCGCCGCGCTGAACACCGCCGTCTGGTCCGGCGGCAGCTTCATCTACGTGCCGAAGGGTGTGCACGTAGAGATCCCGCTGCAGGCCTACTTCCGGATCAACACCGAGAACATGGGCCAGTTCGAGCGCACGCTGATCATCGTCGACGAGGGCGCCTACGTGCACTACGTCGAGGGCTGTACGGCGCCAATTTACTCCTCGGACTCGCTGCACTCGGCAGTGGTCGAGATCATCGTGAAGAAGGGCGCCCGCTGCCGGTACACGACCATCCAGAACTGGTCGAACAACGTCTACAACCTCGTGACCAAGCGCGCCGTGGCCCAGGCGGGCGCGACCATGGAGTGGATCGACGGGAACATCGGCTCCAAGGTGACGATGAAGTACCCGTCGATCTACCTGATGGGGGAGCACGCCAAGGGCGAGACTCTGTCCGTCGCGTTCGCCGGGCCGGGCCAGCACCAGGACGCCGGCGCCAAGATGATCCACATGGCTCCGTACACGCAGTCGTCGATCGTCTCGAAGTCGATTGCTCGGGGCGGTGGACGTGCCGGATACCGTGGCGAGGTGAGGAT
>DATKRH010000145.1:0-18990 GCA_035532295.1 Streptosporangiaceae bacterium | reverse complement strand
CCCCCGCCGCCGGATAATCAGATGCAGGCTTCCCCCGCCTCGGGATAGGACTATCCGCATGCCGGAACTCACCGCGCCGACGGTCCGCGTCCACGCCTCGTTCCTGGCCGCCATGAAGGAGTTTCAGGACGAGGGCCGCGGCGGCTACGACGATGCCACGCTGGTCGGGCGGGAGATCGCCCAGTACGCAGGCCGCTGGGCCGACCCGGCCGTCTTCGCGGGCTACGTCCGCTGGCTAGCTGAGGAGCCATTCGAAGACTCGCCGCGCCCGCAGGGTTACGTTCCCTCCACCACGCTGTGGTGGGTCAGCGGCGATGAGTACCTGGGCCGGCTCGCGATCCGGCACCGGCTCACGCCGCAGCTGCGCGACTACGGCGGCCACATTGGCTACGACGTCCGGCCGACGGCACGGCGGCGCGGCCATGCCACGGCTATGCTCGCCGCGGCCCTCCCGCGGGCACGCGCGCTGGGCATCGACCCGGTCCTGGTCACCTGCGACGAGGACAACGTCGGCTCCCGGAAGGTCATCGAGGCCAACCAGGGCGTGCTGGAGGACAAGCGCGGCATCAAGCTCCGTTTCTGGGTACCGGCGGCCTAACCAGCCCCGCGACTCGGCACGCCGGACACGAAACCGCCGCACGCAAGACCGGACAGAACCCCCAGGAGGACAGGATGCGGCAGGTCGTCGTTACCGGCGGCGAACGCGAATCGGCCAGACGGCCAACGGCCGCGCCGGGACGCCGACGGACATCGCGGCCCCGGTGGTGCTCCTGGCCTCCCCGGAATTAGCCTCCCCGGAATTAGCCTCCGGCGGCACTGCCCGCCGTCCGGCCGAGGACCCGGGCAAGTGCGAGCTCTACCTCCTGCGCCAGGCCCTGCAGGGCGGCTGGCTCGCCGCCCTGCCCGGCGCCGCCCTGCCCGTCGCCGCCCTGCCCGTCGCCGCCCTGCCCGGCGGGGCGGGCACCGCCCGGTTCCGGGGTCAGGGTGGCGAGGTGGCCCGGCAGGGACGATGTCGCCGGCCGCTGCCGGACGTAGCCGCAGTCCCGGCACTCGGTCTCGCCGAGCCGCCGCACCAGGTGCACGCTCGAGCACACCGGACAGTGGTCGAGGTCGGATATCCAGTCGAACGAGCCCTGGCAGTCAGGGCAGATGAGCACCTGTCGGTCGCCCCGGACGCCACGCTTCCAGGGGCTCTCTCCCCGGTCGGGATCGACCTGTCGGGTACCACAGCGATAGCAGGGCATCGAGCCTGTTCCGCTTCCCGCCTTCTGCCAGAACGCCGTCACGGCCACGCTAAGCGAGCGCGGCCAGGGCCTTCTGGTAGTCGGCAATGTCGCGCGCCTGCGGAATCGGGTTAACCACCTTCCACCGCACGACGCCATTCTTGTCAATGATGAAGGTGCCGCGAGTAGCGGCCCCACGGCTCTCATCGAAGACACCATATGACCTGGCCACCGCGCCGTGCGGCCAGAAGTCCGACAACATCTCGAAACCGAAATGCTGCTGATCGGCCCAGGTCCGGAGCGAGAAGACAGTGTCGACCGAGACTGCCAGCAGCTCGACGTCGTCGCGGGCTACTTCCGGGAACTGGTCACGCAAGGCGCACATCTCGCTGGAGCACACGCCGCTGAAGGCGAACGGGTAGAAAACGAGCACGACGTTCCTGGCGACGCGCAGGCTCGACAGACGCACCGGCGTGCCGTGCTGGTCCCTGAGCTCGAAGTCTGGTGCCTCGTCGCCGACTTCCGCAGCCACGTTTCATCCTCTCGACGCGCGCCGGCCTGGCGACCCGCCCGCCCGGCCGGAGCCCGGTACCGCGTTACCGCCGCGCCTTCGGCGCCACCAGCCTGGTACCCGACCAGTTCCGGCCCGCGCTGACCGTGGAGGTCTGCGACAGTCCCGCCGTCGGCGCCGCCTCCCCGATCTCGCTGGGCTCTACGTAGCCATTGCGGCCATTCTTGGGCGTGAGCAGCAAGATGTAGCCCCCGTCGGCGAGGGGAGTCAGTGCGTCGACGAGGGCGTCGACGAGATCACCGTCCCCGTCCCGCCACCAGAGCAGGACCCCGTCCACGACATCGTCGTAGTCCTCGTCAACAAGTTCGGCGCCCTGCAGCCCCTCCACTGACTCCCGGAGTTGCTCATCGCAGTCGTCGTCGTAGCCGATCTCCTGCACCACGTGGCCCGGCTTGACACCGAGCCGCTCGGCCAGGTCACGCTGGTCCTGCGCCTGGCCCGCGGTCGCGCTCACTGAAATCCTCCCGAATCCTTTCCCGCCTTCGCTGCCTGGCTGGCAGCGGCACGTGGCACGCCCCGGCACCACATGCACCGCTGATGGCGGCCGTTCCTCTTGATCGGACAGTTCACACTGGGTCGGCGCGGTGCGCAAGTCACAATTGGCACACAGAACGAAAACCGATGAGCTGACCCGGCTGCCAGGCCGGCCGCTCGGCCGGGAAAGCACCCCGGCCTGCTGGCCTTTTGACCCGCTTGCCCCGTAATAAGCCTGCTTCTGCGCTGCACTCTTCGTGATGTACCCAGCTGCGCGCGATCAAGCCCGCCGGACCAGATCCGACGGGCCGGTACCGTTACTGACCAGTAGATTCGCGTTGCGGCGCGGCTCGTACCAGGATTGAGACAGACAACCGAACGGCGCGGCAGCATGCTGCCGCCAGGATCACCTATGACGTGGCTGCGCAGGTCGCCTGCGGCCACGGAAGGCGAGGAACACCCCGTGGCCTCCGGACGCCAGCGCTTCTCCATCATCAGCGACGGCCTGCCCACCCAGCTGCCCGATATCGACCCCGACGAGACCAGGGAGTGGGTCGAGTCGTTCGACAACGTCGTCAGGACCCGCGGGCGGGGACGCGCCAGGTACGTCATGCTGCGGCTGCTTGAGCGGGCCAGGGCGCAGCAGGTCGGCGTGCCCGGCCTGCGCAGCACCGACTTCATCAACACCATCCCGCCCGAGCGCGAGCCATGGTTCCCCGGCGATGAGTACGTCGAGCGGCGGATCAGGGCCTATATCCGGTGGAACGCCGCCGTCATGGTCTCCCGCGCCAACCGGCCGGGCCTCGGCGTGGGCGGGCACATCGCCACCTACGCATCCGCGGCCAGCCTGTACGAAGTCGGCTTCAACCACTTCTTCCGCGGCAAGGACCACGGCGAGTCGGGCGACCAGGTGTTCATCCAGGGCCACGCTGCCCCCGGCATCTACGCCCGGGCGTTCCTCGAAGGGCGCCTGACCGAGCATCAGCTGAACGGCTTCCGCCAGGAACTGTCGCATCCCGGTGGCGGCCTGCCCTCTTATCCCCATCCGCGGCTGATGCCCGACTTCTGGGAGTTCCCGACCGTCTCCATGGGCCTGGGCGCCATCGACGCGGTCTACCAGGCCCGATTCAACCGGTACCTGCTGGCCAGGGAGCTCAAGGACACGAGCCGCTCGCGCGTGTGGGCGTTCCTCGGCGACGGCGAGATGGACGAGCCGGAGGCCCGCGGCGCGATCAGCCTCGCGGCCCGCGAGGAACTCGACAACCTGACCTTCGTGATCAACTGTAACCTGCAGCGGCTCGACGGGCCGGTCCGCGGTAACGGCAAGATCATCCAGGAGCTGGAGGCGACGTTCCGCGGCGCCGGCTGGAATGTGATCAAGGTCATCTGGGGCCGGGACTGGGACCCGCTGCTGGCCAAGGACACCGACGGGGTCCTGGTCAACAAGATGAACTCCACGCCGGACGGGCAGTTCCAGACCTACTCCGTCGAGTCCGGCGCCTACACCCGGGAGAACTTCTTCGGCGGCGACCCGCGGCTGCGGGCCATGGTCGCGCACTTGTCCGACGACGAGATCCGCAACCTGTCGCGCGGCGGCCACGACTACCGCAAGGTCTACGCCGCCTTCAAGGCGGCCACCGAGCACGTCGGCCAGCCGACCGTGATCCTGGCGCACACGATCAAGGGATGGACGCTCGGCCCGGACTTCGAGGCCCGCAACGCGACCCATCAGATGAAGAAGCTCACGGTCGCCGAGCTGAAGGAATTCCGCGACCGGCTCTACCTGGAGATCCCGGACTCGGCCCTGGAGGCCGAACTGCCGCCGTACTACCACCCCGGCGAGCAGTCCGACGAGATCCAGTACATGCAGGAGCGCCGCGCCGCGCTCGGCGGTTACCTGCCCCGGCGGGTCGTCCGGGCCAAGCCGGTCGATCTGCCCGAGGACAAGGTCTACGCCGAGCTGCGCAAGGGGTCGGGCAAGCAGGCGGTCGCGACCACCATGGCCTTCGTCCGGCTGCTCAAGGACCTGATGCGAGTACCCGGGATCGGCGAGCGGTTCGCGCCGATCATCCCCGACGAGGCACGCACGTTCGGCATGGACTCGCTGTTCCCGACCGCCAAGATCTACGACCCGGCCGGGCAGACCTACGAGGCGGTGGACCGCACGCTGCTGCTGTCCTACAAGGAAGCCGTCAAGGGCCAGATCCTGCACGAGGGGATCAGCGAGGCCGGCGCGATGGGCTCGATGATCGCGGCGGGCACGTCATATGCGACCCATGCCACCCAGATGATCCCGGTCTACATCTTCTACTCGATGTTCGGGTTCCAGCGCACCGGCGACCAGATGTGGGCGCTGGGTGATCAGCTCGGACGCGGTTTCCTGCTCGGCGCGACCGCCGGCCGGACCACACTGACCGGCGAGGGCCTGCAGCATAACGACGGCCACTCGGTGCTGCTGGCCTCGGTCAGCCCGGCCTGCGTGTCCTACGACGCCGCCTGGGCCTACGAGCTGAGCTACATCGTCAAGGACGCGCTGCGGCGGATGTACGGGTCCTCGCCCGAGCACCCGGACGGCGAGAACATCTTCTACTACCTGACCGTCTACAACGAGCCTTACGTCCAGCCGGCCATCCCAGCCGACTTCCCGGGCGGCGAGAAGGCGCTGGAGCAGGGCATCCTGCGCGGCCTGTACCGCTACGCCGACGCTCCCCCGGTGCCGGCCGAGACCGCCGATAACGGGCCCGAGGCCGATCGGCCCCGCAACGGCGAGCGACCGCGGGCGCAGATCCTCGCCTCCGGCGTGGCCCTGCGCTGGGCCCTGGAGGCCCAGCGGCTGCTCGCGGAGGACTGGGGGGTCAGCGCGGAGGCGTGGTCGGCCACCTCCTGGACGGAGCTGCGACGCGAGGCACTGGCCTGCGAGGAGCACAACATGCTCCAGCCGGACGCCGAGCCCGCGGTGCCGTACCTGACCCGGGCTCTGGAGGGCCACCCCGGGCCGGTGGTGGCGGTCAGCGACTGGATCCGCGCGGTTCCCGACCAGATCGCTCGCTGGGTGCCGGCGCCGTTCGCCTCGCTCGGCACGGACGGCTGGGGCTTCTCGGACACGCGCGCGGCCGCCCGCCGGTTCTTCCATGTGGACGCGGAATCGGTCACCGTGGCGGTCCTGGGCCAGCTGGCCAGGATGGGCGAGGTCAAGCCCGAGGTCGTCGGCCAGGCCATCGCGAAGTACCGGCTTGACCTGCCGGTCAGCGACGCGCTCTGACCGGCGGGGAGCACAGCGGCGGGGAGCACAGCGGCGGGGAGCACAGCGGGGCGGCGCCGCCGGGTGCCCCGGCGGGCCCGGGCGCCCGCCTGCTGGGGTCCGTGCGGCCGCTGCGGCACCGCGCCTTCGCCCTGCTCTGGGGAGCGGGACTGGTCTCGACCATCGGCTCGTGGATGCAGTCCGTGGCCGTCGGCGCGCTGCTCATCGCCCGGACCGGCCAGGCGACCTGGGCCGTGCTCGTGGCCGCGGCGGCGTTCCTGCCTCTCGGCCTGCTGTCGCCGGTCGGCGGAGCGCTCGCCGACCGGCTGCCGCGCCGGCCGGTGCTCGTCGCCGGCAACCTCGCGGCCACCGCGGTCGCCCTGGTCCTGGCCGTCCTGGTCGGCACCGGGCACGACGATCCGGGCCTGCTCGTCGGCCTGGTGGCCGTGCAGGGCGCCGCCGCGGCCGTGATCGGGCCGTTCCAGCAGGCGATCCTGCCCGACCTGGTGCCGCAGGGGGAATTCCTGCCCGCCATCGCGCTGAACTCGGCTCAGTTCAACCTGGGCCGGATCGCCGGGCCGGCCCTGGCCGGCGCGGCGGTCGCGGCGTTCGGCTATCCCGTGGCCTTCGTGGCCAACGCCGCCTCGTTCGTGGCCGTCGTCGTGGCGCTGGCGTTCGTGCGGCTCGCCGCGCCGGCCGGGCACGGCGGCGACAGCCTGCCGCGGTCCCTGCGCGAGGGGCTCGCGGTGGCTCGCGGCGAGCCGTCGTGCTGGGCCGCCATCTGGACCATCGCGGTCGTCGCCCTGATCGCCTCGCCGTTCATTGCCCTGGTGCCCGCGATGGCGCTGCGGCTGACCGGCGGCGGAGCCGGCGCGATCGCGGGGGCGACAGGGCTCCTGACCACGGCGCAGGGCATCGGGGCGGTCACGGGGGCGCTGTGCCTGGCCGGCCTGGCCGGCCGGTACGGTCGCGGCCGGGTGCTGGCCGGCAGCCTGGTCCTGCTCCCGGTCACGCTCGTCGCCTACGGCAGCGCCCAGGCGCTCTGGTGGGGAGCCATCGCCCTGTTCGCGGTCGGCCTGGTGTACATCGGCGTGCTGTCGGGCCTGTCCACCGTGGTCCAGTTGCGGGCGCCGCAGGCCTACCGGGGCCGGGTGCTCAGCCTGTACCTGGTGGCCCTGGGGGTGGCCTACCCGGTCGGCGCGCTGCTGCAGGGACCGGTCGTGGACCGGATCGGCATCGGCTGGACGACCACCGGCACGGCCCTGCTGCTGTCGCTGGTCATGGCCGTGGTCGCGGCCCGCGGGCCGGGCGTGCGGCGGGCCCTGTTCGGGGCCGGCGCAGGCAAGGTCGCCCCGGCCGCCGGCGAGATCACCCCGGCCGCCGGCGAGACCGGGCCGGCCGCCGGCGCGCGAGCCTTACCCCGTCATGGGACCCTGATGACATGACGGCTCCCGAACCAGCTCCCCCATCCGCTGTCGTCGTGCTGACCGGGGCGGCCGGCCGGATCGGCGGCATGCTGCGCCAGCGGCTGGCCCGGCCCGGCCGCCTGCTGCGCCTGGTCGACGTCGCGCCGCTGACCGCCGGCCCCGGCGAGGAGGCGATCCAGGCGTCGGTGACCGACCTCCCGGCGCTGACGGCGGCATGCGCGGGGGCCAGCGCGGTGATCCACCTGGCCGGGGTGTCCGGCGAGGGGCCGTGGGAGCAGATCGCGGAGACCAACATTCACGGCACCTACGTGGTGTTCGAGGCGGCCCGCCGGGCGGGCGCCCCGCGGGTCGTCTACGCCTCGTCCAACCACGCCGTGGGCTTCGCGCCGCGGGCGGAGTTCCCGGTCCCGGACTACGCGTTTCCCGCGCCCGACACCTATTACGGCGTGTCCAAGGTGGCCGGCGAGGCGCTGGCCGCGCTGTATCACCACCGTTACGGCCTCGACGCGATCTGCCTGCGGATCCTGACCTGCGCGGAGCGCCCGGCCAACGTGCGCGCCCTGTCCACCTGGCTCTCCCCCGACGACGCCGGCCGGCTGTTCGAGGCCTGCCTGACCGCCGGCCGGCCGGGCTTCCGGGTCGCGTTCGGCGTCTCGGCCAACACCCGGGGCGGCTGGGTCAGCCTGGCCGAGGCCCGGGCTCTCGGCTACGAGCCCCGCGATGACGCCGAGCGCTACGCCGCGCAGGTCCTGGCGGACGCCGGCCCGCTCGACCCGGCCGATCCGGTGCTCGCCCATCTCGGCGGGCAGTTCTGCCTGCCCGGGCTCGACGCGGACCCGCTGACGTGACGGCCAGCGGGCCAACAACCAGCGGGCCTGACCGGATCGAGTCCGTCTCCACCCGGCTGTTCCGGCTGGAGATGCCCCGGCCCTGGGGCCCCGACGTGACCAGCCAGTACCTGATCGTGACCGAGCTGGTGACCAGCTCGGGCGCGACGGGGACGGGCTTCAGCTGGGCCGTGCAGGCCGGGGCGCAGGCCATCCGCGCCATGATCGACGCCGACTGCCGCCCTGTCGCCGAGGGCCTGCCCGCCGCGGCGGAGGCCGTATGGGACCGGCTGTGGTGGTACCTGCGCGAGGCCGGCGGCGGGGTGACCACCCTGGCGATGGCGGCGATCGACATCGCCCTGTGGGACCTGCGCGCCAGGGCCGCCGGGCTCGGCCTGCCCGACCTGCTCGGCCGCCAGCGGGACCGCGTCCCGGCCTACGCCAGCGGGGTCAACCGGCACCTGAGCCTGGCGGAACTGACCGAGCGGACGGCCGAGCAGGTCGCGGCCGGCCATACCCGCTTCAAGCTCAAGGTCGGCCTGCCGAGCCTGGCCGACGACCTGGAGCGGGTCGCCGCCGTGCGACAGGTCATCGGGCCCCGGCGGCTGCTCATGGTCGACGCCAACCAGCTCTGGGATCTGCCGGCGGCCCGCCGGGCGGCACGGGAACTGGCCGCCTACGACATCTTCTGGCTGGAGGAGCCGCTGCCGGCCGAGGACTTCCGGGGCTACGCCGACCTGCGCCGCTCGATCGCCATCCCCGTCGCGGCCGGCGAGAGCCTCTACACCGAGGCGCAGTTCCGGGAGCTGCTGCTGGCCGGCGGCATCGACTTCATCCAGCCCAACGTGTGCCGGGTCGGCGGGATCACCCCGTTCCTGCGCATCGCCCGGCTGGCGCGGCAGTTCAGCGTGCCGGTCATGCCGCATCTGCTGCCCGACCTCTCCGGGCAGCTGGCCATGGCGCTGCCGCTGGAGCCCTTCATCGAGGACATCGACCAGGCATCGTTCGCCGCGCTCGGGGCGCTGGCCCGGCCCAGCGGGGTCGAGGTGACCGGGGACACCCTGCGCGCCGAGCCGGCCGCCGGTCACGGCCTGGTCTTCGCCACCGACGCCATGACCGAGCTGACCGCCTGACCCGGGGCCGGGCCGGGACGTGACAGGCTAGCTACGTGACGGCAGCGGACCGCTCCAGCTCCCCGGCCGGACGCGCCGGCCCGGTGCGCCCGGCGGCTTCGCCGCGCGGGCGGGTCCGCGACGAGACCATCGCGCGCCTGGAGCAGTCGATGAGCGCGCTGGGCGCCGCGGCCATGGCCTCGATGGACCGCCGGCTGCCCTGGTTCCGGGCGATGTCGGCGGAGAACCGGTCCTGGCTCGGCCTGGTCGCCCAGGCCGGGGTGGCCGCGTTCCTGGACTGGGTCAAGCACCCGGAGCGCACCCGCCCGGCCGTGGCCGGCGAGGTGTTCGGCACCGCGCCGCGCGAGCTGGCCAGGGCGGTCAGCCTGCAGCAGGCCGTGGAGATGGTCCGGGTCATCATCGATGTCGTCGAGACGCAGGTGGACGGGCTGGCGGCGCCGGGCGGCGAGGCCGAGCTCCGCGAGGCCGTGCTCCGCTACACCAGGGAAATCGCCTTCGGCGCGGCCCAGGTCTACGCCCGCACCGCCGAGGCGCGCGGCGCGTGGGACGCCCGGCTGGAGGCGCTGGTGGTGGACTCGCTGGTCCGCGGCGAGGTGGATGAGGGCCTGCAGTCGTGGGCGTCGGCGCTGAACTGGTCGTCGGCACCGGTCTGCGTGATCGCCGGCGCGGCCGACGGAGATGAGCCGGAGGGGCTGATCGACGAGTTCCGCATCATTGCCCGGCGTTCCCGCCTGGACCTGCTGGCCGGCGTGCACGGCCACCGCCTGGTCGTGGTGCTCGGCGGGGCCGATGACCCGCTGGAGGCGGCCCGGCAGTTCACCGGCCGGTTCGGGGCCGGCCCGGTCGTCGTCGGGCCGGCGGTCGGCGACCTGCAGTCGGCGACCCGGTCCGCGGCCGCCGCGCTGGCCGGGCTGCGGGCCGCCGGAGCGTGGCCGGACGCGCCGCGCCCGGTCCTGGCCGGCGACCTGCTGCCGGAGCGGGCCCTCGACGGCGACGAGCTGGCCAGGGCCGAGCTGATCGAGACCGTCTACGAGCCGCTGCTGAACGGGGGCAGCGCGCTGCTGGACACCGTCATGACCTACCTGGAGCTCGGGAATTCGCTGGAGGCGACCGCCCGGCTGCTGTTCGTCCACCCCAACACGGTGCGTTACCGGCTGCGTCGCGTCAGCGAGCTCACGGGCGTGGTGCCGGGCAACGGTCGCGGTGGTTTCTCACTCTGGGTAGCCGTAGTGTTCGGCCGCCTGGCTCATAAAGGCATGTAGTTTGTAGACTTCCCACATGATCCGACCGAGAAACTTCGTGCTCTTCGGCATGGATATGGCGGACTTCTACAGTGCAGGCTTGGACAATGCTCGTGATCGCCGCGCCCGGGCAGGGCGCCCAGACCCCAGGATTCCTGTCCCCGTGGCTGGAGCTGCCCGGCTTCGCCGAGCGGCTGACCGCGTGGTCGGAGCTGGCGGGCTGCGACCTGATCCGGTGCGGAACCACCGCTGACGCGGACGAGATCCGCGATACCGCGCTCGCCCAGCCCCTGCTCGTGGCCGCCGCCATCGCCGCGGCGGAGGCGCTGACCGGCGATCCGGTTCCGATGAAAGGTCTCACCGCGGTCGTCGCCGGGCACAGCGTCGGCGAGCTGGCGGCCGGGGCTATCGCCGGGACCATCTCGGCCGACGATGCCATGCGCCTGGTCCGGGTCCGCGCGCAGGGGATGGCCGCGGCGGCCGCCGCCGAGCGGACCGGCATGACGGCCGTGCTGGGCGGCAGCGAGCCCGAGGTACTCGCGGCGATCGAGGCCGCCGGGCTGACCCCGGCCAACGTTAACGGCGCCGGCCAGATTGTCGCCGCCGGCACCCTGGCGCAGCTCGCCGCGCTCGCCGCGGACCCGCCCCCGAAGACCCGGCTGCGGTCCCTGTCAGTGGCCGGCGCCTTCCACACCAGCCACATGGCCCCCGCCGTCGAAGCCCTGGCCGCCGCGGCCGCCCAGGTGCCCGCCAGCGACCCGGGGCTACCCTTGCTGTCCAACCTGGACGGCGCCCTGGTGCGCTCGGGCCAGGACTGGCTGGGGCGGATCGTCGCCCAGGTCAGCTCCCCGGTCAGGTGGGACAGCTGCATGCAGGCCATGGCGCGGCTGGGCGTGACGGCGCTCATCGAGCTGCCGCCCGCGGGCACGCTGGCCGGGCTGGCCCGTCGCGCGCTGTCCGGTGTCCAGCTGCTCGCGCTCAAGTCGCCCGACGACCTGGAGGCCGCGCGGACGATGCTCGCCGAGCACGCCGACGCCCAGGCCGACTTCCACGCCCCAGAGTGGCGGCTGCTGGTCGCCCCGCTGGCGGGCACCTTCCGGGCGGCCGCCGACCCCGTGACCGCCGGCTCGGCCGTGCCGGGCGGGACCGAGCTCGGCCAGGTCGAGATGCGCGGTGACAGCCACGCGGTCACCCCTGGTTTCCCCGCGACGATCATCGAGTGGCTCGTCGAGGACGGCGACCCGGTCAGCGCCGGGCAGCCGCTGGTGCGGCTCCAGCCCGACGGCCAGGGCTGAGCACCGCCGGGTTAGCCCGGCCCGGCACGGCCTGGCACGGCCCGGCCTGGCACGGGGCAGCGGTGGCCGGTAACAGGACAGCAGTTCCAGCGCAGGACCTGATCACAGACCGAAAGGCAGAAGCGACGCGATGCGACTCACCGAAGGCCGTTCCGGCGCACGGGTACTGGCGTTCGGCGGCTACCAGCCGGCCCGGGTCGTCACGAACGACGAGCTAGCCGCCACCGTCGACACCAACGACGAGTGGATCCGCAGCCGGGTCGGCATCGCCAGCCGCCGGATCGCCGGGCCGGAGGAGAGCCTGGCCGACATGGCCGTGGCCGCCGGCGGCAAGGCGCTCGCCGGCAGCGGCCTGGCCCCCGGCGACATTGACCTGGTGATCGTGGCCACCTGCACGCCCGAGGCGCCGATCCCCAATACCGCGGCCACCGTGGCCCGCCGGCTGGGCATCGTGGCGCCGGGCGCCTTCGACCTCAACGCCGCCTGCGCCGGGTTCTGCTACGCGCTGGCCGCCGCCTCCGACGCCGTCCGCGCCGGGAGCGCGACCAACGTCCTGGTCATCGGCGCGGAGAAGCTGTCCCAGTGGGTGGACTGGACCGACCGCGCGACCTGCATCATCTTCGCGGACGGCGCCGGCGCCGCCGTGGTCGGCCCGGTGACCGACCCGCAGGAGGCGCCGGGCATCGGGCCGGTGTCGTGGGGCAGCGCCGGCGACCTGGCCGACAAGATCTCCATCAAGGACCGGAACTCGTTCATCGTCCAGGAGGGCCAGGCGGTGTTCCGGTGGGCCACCACCGCGCTGCACCCGGTCGCGCTGGAAGCCTGCGAGCGGGCCGGAGTCGACCCGAAGGAACTGGCCGCGTTCATCCCGCACCAGGCGAACCTGCGGATCATCGAGTCGCTCGCGCGCAAGCTCGGCGCGCCGCAGGCGATCGTCGCCGACGACATCGTGACGGCGGGCAATACCTCCTCGGCGTCCATCCCGCTGGCGCTGTCGCGCATGATCGAGCGCGGTGAGCTGCCATCGGGCTCGCCGGCCCTGCTGATCGGATTCGGCGCGGGCATCTGCTACGCCGCGCAGGTGATCACGGTACCCTGACGCCCGCCCCTGTCCCCGGGGTGACCGCCGGTAAAGCACAGACGGTAACTGAAGCAAGACAGACAAGGAGCAGCAGTCTCATGGCCATGACGGAAGAGGAAATCCTGACCGGCCTCGGCGAGATCATCGACGAGGTAGCCGGCGTGCCGGCCGACCAGGTGACGCCCGACAAGACGTTCGTCGACGACCTGGACATCGACTCGCTGTCGATGGTGGAGATCGCGGTCGCCGCGCAGGACAAGTTCGGTGTCGAGATCCCCGACGACCAGCTCAAGGATCTCAAGACCGTGCAGGACGTCGTCGACTACGTCAAGCGTTCTGCGGTATCTGCCTGACCGGGAGCCGAGCAGACGCGGCGCGCAGGGACACCCGCGCCCGGCGCCGCGTTACCCCGATGTAGAGGAGCACGAGGACAGTGGGCACAGACCGGACGCGCGTCGTCGTTACCGGGCTCGGCGCGATCACCCCGGTGGGCGCCGATGTCGCTACTACCTGGCAGTCGTTGCTGGCCGGGCGCAGCGGGGTCACGGCGCTGACCGATGACTGGGCCAAGGAGCTGCCCGCGCGCATCGCGGCCTGGGCCGCGGCCGACCCGGCGACGCTGATCGACCGGGTGCAGGCGCGGCGCCTCGACCGCTGCGAGCAGTTCGCGCTGGTCGCGGCCCGCGAGGCCTGGGCAGACGCGGGCCGGCCGGAGATCGACCCCGACCGGCTCGGGGTCGTGGTCTCCAGCGGGATCGGCGGCATCGCCTCCACGCTGAGCGCCTACGACACGCTGAAGGAGAAGGGCTGGCAGCGGCTGTCGCCGTTCACGATCCCGATGCTCATGCCCAATGGCTCCGCGGGCTGGATCGGGATCGAGATCGGCGCGCGGGCGGGCGTGCACACGACGGTGAGCGCCTGCGCGTCGGGCGCCGAGGCGATCGGCTACGCGATCGACATGATCAGGTCCGGTCGTGCCGACGTGGTCCTGGCCGGCGGCACCGAGGCCGCCATCCTGCAGCTGAACGTCGCCGCGTTCGCCGCCATGCGGGCCGTGTCCACCCGCAACGAGGAGCCGCAGCGCGCGTCCCGGCCGTTCGACAAGGGCCGTGACGGCTTCGTGCTCGGCGAGGGCGCGGGCATGGTCGTGCTGGAGTCGGCCGAGCATGCCGCCCGCCGGAACGCCACGGTCTACGCGGTCGCGGCCGGGGCCGGGTACTCCTCCGACGCCCATCACATCGCCCAGCCCGAGCCGGGCGGGGTCGGGATCCGCAGCGCGATCAGCCGGGCGCTGGCCGACGCGGGCCTGGACCCCGAGCAGATCGTGCACATCAACGCGCATGCCACCTCGACGCCGGCCGGCGACGTGGTCGAGGCCCAGGCCGTCGCCGCCGCGCTCGGGCCGGCCGCGTCCGGCGTGGTCGTCTCGTCGACCAAGTCGATGACCGGGCACCTGCTCGGCGGGGCCGGCGCGGTCGAGTCGGTGGCAGCGATCCTCGCCCTGCGCGATCGGGTGGCGCCGCCCACCATCAACCTCGAGGATCCCGACGACGACGCCGGGCTGACCATCTCCGCCGAGCCCCGGCAGCTCCGCCCCCGCGGCTCGGCCCCGATGGCGGTCCTCAACAACTCGTTCGGATTCGGCGGGCACAATGTCGCCCTTGCCTTCACCGTCGCCTGACCCCAGCTCGCCGGCACGCCCGGGCGTGCCCGGTGAACGCCAGCAGCCTGGCCGACCCGAGGAGACTGACGTGACTGTCGTAGACAACCGGATGCCCCTCACCTCACCGCAGCCGGCCACCGCACCACCGGCCACCGCACCACCGGCCACCGTGAACGCGGCGCCGCCCGCCCGGCCGGGCCGGGCCCCGGCCGGGCTCAGCCGCGACCCGCTGGTCCGGCTCGAGACGCTGTTCGACGCCGGCAGCCTGCGGCTGCTGCTGCCCGCCGATGACAGCGGGATGCTGGTCGGCGCCGGCCGCATCGACGACACGCCGGCCGTCGCGTTCGCCAGCGACCCCCGGGTCCAGGGCGGCGCGATGGGCGCCGTCGGCTGCGCCGCCATCGTCGCCGCCTACGACCACGCGATGGAGCTGGGCGCTCCGGTGATCGGGCTGTGGCACTCGGGCGGCGCGCGGCTGCGCGAGGGCGTCGAGAGCCTGCACGCCGTCGGCGCGGTGTTCGCCGCGATGACCCGGGCCTCGGGCAAGGTCCCGCAGATCTCCGTCGTGCTCGGCGCCGCCGCCGGGGGCGCCGCCTACGGGCCGGCGCTGACCGACCTGGTGATCCTGTCGGACCAGGGCCGCATCTTCGTGACCGGGCCCGACGTGGTGCGCAGCGTCACCGGCGAGGACGTCGACATGGAGCGGCTCGGCGGCCCGGAGCCGCACAGCCGCCGGTCCGGCGTCGTGCACGTGGTGACCAGCACCGACGCCGAGGCGTTCAGCAAGGCCCGGCAGCTCGCGCTGCTGCTCAGCCACCAGGAGCCGGGCGCCGGGACAGGGACAGGCGGCCCGGCGGCCGCGCTCGCCGACACGGATCTGGCGGCCCTGCTGCCGGAATCGCCCCGCCGCGCCTATGACGTGCATCCGCTGATCAGCGGCCTGCTGGATGAGCCTGGCATCGAGCTGCATCCGCGCTGGGCGCCGAACATCGTCACCATGCTCGGCCGCCTCGGCGGGCGGACGGTGGGCGTCATCGCCAACAACCCGCTGCGACTGGGCGGCTGCCTGGACGCCACCTCGGCGGAAAAGGCCGCGCGGTTCGTCCGGATGTGCGACGCGTTCGGCGTGCCGCTGGTCGTCCTGGTGGACGTGCCCGGTTACCTGCCCGGCGTGGGCCAGGAGTGGGACGGCGTGGTCCGCCGCGGCGCCAAGCTGCTGCACGCGTTCGCCGAGGCGGTCGTGCCGCGCGTCACGCTGGTCACCCGCAAGGCCTACGGGGGCGCCTACATCGCGATGAACTCGCGGTCGCTCGGCGCCACCCGGGTGTTCGCCTGGCCCGGGGCCGAGGTCGCCGTGATGGGCTCGGTCGCCGCCATCCGCATCCTGCAGCGGCGCGTGCTCGCGGCCGCCCCGCCCGAGCGCCGCCATGAGGTCGAGGCCGAGCTGGCCGCCGAGCACGAGCGGGAGGCCGGCGGCCTGGCCAGGGCCGTGGCGCTGGGCGTGATCGACGAGGTCATCGCGCCGGTAAAGACCCGTCAGGCGATAGCCGACGCGATCGCGGCCGCTCCTGGCTGCCGCGGCCAGCACGGCAACATCCCGCTCTAGCGGCACCAGGCTCGGCAGACCGCGGGCTCGGCAACACCGCGGGCTCGGCAACACCGCGGCGCGGCGGCCGGCTGTCTCCTCCCGGGGGAACTGGCGGAGACAGCCGGCCCGGTCACGGGGCTTGTCAGCACGAGGGCCGCCGACAAGCTGGCCGGGACGGGCTACGCGGCGATCCCGGTCGACACGTGGGCCGCCGGGTGCTGCGACTCCGGACGGGGCGCGGGCGCGTAGGCCGCCAGCCTCTGCCGCAGCTTGCTCCGGCCGCGGTGCAACCGCGACATAACGGTGCCGATCGGGATCTCCAGCATGTCGGCCACGTCCCGGTAGGGGTAACCCTCCACGTCCGCGAGGTAGATCGCAGCGCGAAAGCCCTCGGGCAGCTCCATCAGGGCCTGCATGACCTCAGAGTCCGCCACCCGGTCCAGCGCCTCCGACTCAGCCGATCGCGCGGACCGCCCGGGGCCGTCGCGGGCATCGAGCAGTTGCTCGAACTCCGCGCGCAGGGTCTGCGCGGGCTCGCGTCCGCGCTTGCGGCAGCTGTTGATGAAGGTGTTGGTCAGGATCCGGTAGAGCCAGGCCCGGACATTGGTCCCCCGCGTGAAGTTGCGCAGGCCCGCGTACGCCCGCGCCATCGTCTCCTGCACGAGGTCCTCGGCATCACTCGGATTGCGAGTCATGCGGAGCGCGGCCGGATACAGCTGGCTCCCCCAGGACGCGACCTCGGTCTCGAAGTAGGCATCTCGCTCGACTTGCTCGCCTCGCTCGACCTGCTCGACTTGCTCGCCTCGCTCGACTTGGTCGACCTGACCGAATTGGCCGCTTTGCTCGGTATGCTGGCTATGGTCGGCCTGGTCGACGACATCCTGTGCCACTGTCATAACCCGACTTCCCTCCGCTGTATGGCCCGGCAGGGCCACTGGTCACGTCCGGTCGGGACAAGCTTCAGCGCGAACGTCTGCGCGAACGGCACAAACGTTTGCAGCTGGCTCGCGGGCAGGTATCGCCCGAAGCCGGACTGGGTCCGCGCACGCGGGATCAGGGCTAGCGCACTTGGCGTTCTGCGGCCCTCGCCACCGGGCCGCCGTAAAACCGCTGAATTGCGAAACATCGGTCAGCCCGCTGGCCGGCACTGCATGTCGGTCAGCGGGACCGTGCCTGGTTGGCCCTAGCGGTAAGCCATGAGCCACCGCGGCAGTAAGCCGCTTTGGCAATTCATGCAAGTCTCCTCGAAGTGGCGATCTGAGGACATCTGCGGAACTCACGGTTCCGTCGGACTTGAAGTATTCAAACAACGACTCAACGTCATGTCAAGGACGCCTATCAGCACAAACTACGCTCCGTGTGCGGTCCTGCGACCCCTCAGGCCCCCTCACGGCCCCCCGCGAGACCATCGAGCGGCCCGGCCGCGGAGCCCGTCATCGCCGACTGGCAAGGGCTTGTCGCACGCGCGCCTAGCCGGCCGGGGTGCCCGCCACCAGGCGAACGGCGGTTCGGAAATAGGCGGCCTCGGAAGGTTTAAAAAAAATACCTCACCATGCGTAGGCCTCGGGCGCAGATCCGCCCGGACCCGGAAATATCGCATCAAGCCGGGCCAGCGCCGCGTCATCCAGTGTGATCTTGAGAGAACCCAGCGCGCCGTCCAGCTGGCCGAGCGTCCGCGGCCCCACGATCGGCGCCGTCACCGCCGGCTGCTGCAGCAGCCACGCCAGGCCCACCAGGGCCGGATCTTCGCCCAGATCGGCGCAGAAGTCCTCATAGGCCTCGATCTGGGCGCGCATGCCCGGCAGCGCCTCCGCCGCCCGGCCCTCCGCGCGGCGGCCGCCCTCGGCCGCCTTGCGCAGGACCCCGCCGAGCAGCCCGCCGTGCAGCGGGCTCCACGGCAGCACGCCCAGGCCGTAGCCCAGGCAGGCGGGGAGCACTTCCAGCTCTACCGTCCGCGCCGCCAGGTTGTAGAGAGACTGCTCGCTGACCAGCCCGAACGATCCGAACGCGCGGGCGGCCTCCTGCGCCTGGGCCAGGTGCCAGCCCGCGAAATTCGAGGAGCCCACGTAGATGATCTTGCCCTGCGTCCGCAGGACGCTCATCGCCTCCCAGATCTCCGGCCACGGCGTCGCCCGGTCGATGTGGTGCATCTGGTACAGATCGATGTGATCGGTCCCCAGCCTGCGCAGCGAGTCCTCGCAGGCCCGGCGGATGTTCACGGCCGACAGCAAGCTGTCGTTCGGCCACTCCCCCTTGCCGCCGTAGAGCTTGGTCGCCAGCACGACCTTGTCGCGGCGGCCCGCGGCGCCGCGGAACCAGTCGCCGATGATCTGCTCGGTCACGCCCTCAGCTCGGGGCCGGCCGTAGGTGTTGGCCGTGTCCCAGAAGTTGATGCCCTCCGCCAGCGCGTGGTCCATGATCACATGGGCGTCCGCGGGCGCCGTGGCGGCGCCGAAGTTCATCGTCCCGAGACAGATCCTGCTGACTGATACGCCGCTGCGGCCAAGGTGGGTGTAGTCCATGCCGCCACCGTAACGAAATCCGCCCGGCCCCGCCGACCGGGGTCAGCCAGCCGGGTCAGCCGCCAGCCCGGCGCCCTGGCCCGGCGCCCGGCAGGCCGTTATGTCATCGTGCTAGGCGGCGCCGTCTTCCGGCTCGATGCCGTGCCGGCGCAGGAGCCCGTGCAGGCGCTCGACCTCGCCACTCAGCCGCCGGATCTCCTCGGCCACCGACGGCAGGTCCAGGTGCGTGGTGGCCCACTCCTCGTGCCGGGCGGCCTTATCGGCGAGCAATTCCTTCTCCCGGTCCCGCAGCACCGCGGCATTCTCGAAATCCTCGGCGGTGACGGCGGCTTCCTTTTCCGCGCGGACGTGCTCGATCTCCTGATCGAGCTCGCCGACGTCCGGCCCGGTGCCGACGCGGCGCTCGACGGCAGCCAGCCGCGGCTCCATCGAGCTCATGCGGCCGGCCAGCTGCGCCAGCAGCCTGCTCTCCCGCCGCCCGGCCCGGCCCGAGCGGCGCGCCGCGCCGATGATCCCCGGCGCGTCATCACCCTGGTAGCCGTGCAACAGCTCGATTACCTGCCGGCGGACCCGGGTCAGGTCGGCGCCGAGCCGGACCAGCACCTGGGCGGCGACGCCCTCGCCCTCCCGGATCAGCCCGAGCAGGATGTGCTCGGTACCGATGTAGTTGTGGCCAAGCTGCAGGGCCTCGCGCAGTGAGAGCT
>DATKRH010000144.1:0-7160 GCA_035532295.1 Streptosporangiaceae bacterium | reverse complement strand
CTGCTCGAGCGTGATCGGATGTTCACGGATCGCCTCCGCGCCGAAGTGACGCGCCTCGGCCTGCCCGCCATCGAGATCGGCACCGCCATGACCGAGGATGACCTGGCCGGACGAGTGACCGAGGCGTTCGGGCTCTGAGCCGGGACGGGACACGCTGTGGACGAGACCTACGCAGGTGCTCCGCGTGACGCGGTCGAGATGGAGCTGTGCGGCATCTGGCGGTCCGTGCTCAACCGGCCCGCGGTGAATGTAAACGATAAGTTTTTCCTCGATCTCGGCGGCAGCTCGCTCGAGTGCGTTAATATCATTTCCGCGGCCGGACAAGCTTTCGGCGTCAGCCCCAGGCTGACGGACTTCTATTTAGCGCCAGCTCTAGGTGGGCGGATTATAGCAATTTCCTGAAAACTGGTTATGATACGTACGCGCGTCTAATCTACTCGCATTACAAGCATAAATACAATATGATGCCCACGCTCGCCGAGATGGGCGTGGATTTGCATGACGGCAACCTGGCCGAGAATAGGTCGCTGATCAGGCTAATGTGCGGTGACTTCTGGAACCAGGACAATATCGTCGGCGAGCTGCTACGTAAGCATTCGGATTTTGATACGTTCGCACCTTTTGCCCCAGTGTATGAGTGTCCCTTCTACGGTGCGGACGCGTGACCGCTGGCTTTCGAGCAGGCTCACCCCGTGCGGTCGCAAATACCTCGGCACAGCTCCGGGCGACCGGCGTGGAAGGGGCAAGTGTGGACGGCGGCTGGGAGTTCTGGATCGATCGCGGGGGCACGTTCACCGACGTGGTCGCGCGCCGGCCGGATGACACGCTCGCCGTCCGCAAGCTGCTGTCCGAAAACCCGGGCCGGTACGCCGATCCCGCCGTCGCGGGCATCCGGAGTCTGCTCGGCGTGGCGGAAGGCGCTCCCATTCCGGCCGGGCGGATCTCCGTGGTCCGCCTTGGCACCACGGTCGCGACCAATGCGCTCCTGGAACGCAAGGGCGAGCCGACAGTCCTGGTCATCACCCGCGGGTTCGCGGACGCGCTGCGGATCGCCTACCAGGACCGGCCCCGGATCTTCGACCGGCAGATCGTCCGCCCGGAGATGGTGTACTCGCGGGTAATCGAGGCCACTGAGCGGATCGGGGCCCGCGGCGAGGTCATCATCGCCCTGGACGAGGACGCTGTGGCGCGGGACCTGCGGGCCGCTTACGACGAGGGCTTCCGGTCGGCGGCGGTGGTGTGCATGCACGGCTACCGTTACCCGGCGCATGAGGCCCGGATCGGCGAGATCGCCCGCCGGGCCGGGTTCGCGCAGGTGTCACTGTCGCATGCGACCAGCCAGCTGATGAAGCTGGTGTCCCGTGGCGACACCACGCTGGTCGACGCCTACCTGTCCCCCATCCTGGCCCGCTACGTGGATCAGGTCGCCAGTGAGCTGGGCGGCGTCCGGCTGCAGTTCATGCAGTCCAGCGGCGGTCTCACCGACGCCCGCCTGTTCCGGGGCAAGGACTCGATCCTGTCCGGGCCCGCCGGCGGCATCGTCGGCATGGCCCGTACTGCGCGGGCAGCGGGCTTTGACAAGGTGATCGGGTTCGACATGGGCGGTACCTCGACCGACGTGTCCCATTATGCGGGCGAGTTCGAGCGGCAGTACGAGACGCTGGTCGCTGGGGTGCGGATGCGGGCGCCGATGCTGAGCATCCACACGGTTGCCGCCGGCGGCGGGTCGGTCCTGCACTTCGACGGCAGCCGGTACCGGGTTGGCCCGGACTCGGCCGGGGCGCGCCCGGGCCCGGCGGGCTACCGGCGCGGGGGTCCGCTCACGGTCACCGACGCCAACATCATGCTCGGCCGGATCCAGCCAGCGCACTTCCCGAGCGTGTTCGGCGAGAGCGGCGACCAGCCCCTGGATGCCGGGATCGTGCGGGAGCGGTTCGCCGCGCTGGCGTGGCGGATCGGGGAGGCGGCCGGGGGTTCCTCGCTCTCGCGGGCATCCGGGGGGCCCGCCGCCCGGTCCGGCACGTCCCCCTCACCTGAGCAGGTCGCCGTCGGCTTCCTGGAGATCGCGGTGGCGAACATGGCGAACGCGATCAAGAAGATCTCGGTGCAGCGCGGCTATGACGTGACCCAGTACGTGCTGGCGACGTTCGGCGGGGCGGGCGGCCAGCACGCCTGCGCGGTGGCCGACGCGCTCGGCATCACCCGGGTGCTCATCCACCCGCTGGCCGGGGTGCTGTCCGCCTACGGGATGGGGCTGGCGGATGTGACCGCGATGCGCGAGACCGCTGTGGACGCACCGCTCGGCGCCCGGCTGCTCCCGGAACTGGACCGGGTGGCCGGCCGTCTGGAAGCCGACGCGCTCGCCGAGCTGGCTCAGCAAGGGATCGGGCCTGGCCGCGCCCGGCCGACGCGGCGCGCTCACCTGCGTTACGACGGCACCGACACCGCGCTGCCGGTCCCGCTGGGCGGCGTGGCCGAGATGGTCGCCAGTTTCGAGCAGGCATACCGGCAGCACTTCTCGTTCCTCATGCGCGGCAAGACGATCTTCGTGGAGGCAGTGTCGGTCGAGCTTGTCGCCGCGTCCGCGGCGCCGGCCGCGCAGCCGCCGGGCGGGCAGCCGCCGGGCGGGCAGCCGCCGGGCGGAATCCCGCGGGGCCGGCCGCCCGGGCCGGGGCAGGCGGGCGGTGCAGGAGCCACAGTGGCGATGTATGTAGCCGGCGAGCGGGCTGACGTGCCGCTCGTCCGCCGGCGGGACCTGCGGCCCGGCCAGCGGGTGGATGGGCCAGCGCTGATCGTGGAGGACTTCGCGACCACGGTGACCGAGCCGGGCTGGCGGGCGGAGCTGACCAGGCTCGGCGACATGCTGCTCACCCGCGTGGCGGCGCGGCCGGAGCGGCACCTCGCCGGGACCACGGTGGATCCGGTCATGCTCGAGATCTTCAACAACCTGTTCATGTCAGTCGCCGAGCAGATGGGGGTGCGGCTGCGCAGTACCGCGCACTCGGTCAACATCAAGGAGCGGCTGGACTTCTCCTGCGCCGTCTTCGACGCTGACGGGGGCCTCATCGCCAACGCCCCCCACATTCCGGTGCACCTGGGCTCGATGGGAGAGAGCATCAGGATCGTCGTCGAGCGTAATGCGGGCCGGATGCGGCCCGGTGACGTCTACGTGCTCAACGATCCCTACCACGGCGGCACGCATCTGCCGGACATCACCGTGGTCACCCCGGTATTCGACGGCGGCGGCCGCGAGATTCTCTTCTACGTAGCGTCCCGCGGCCACCACGCGGAGGTCGGGGGCATCACGCCGGGCTCGATGCCTGCGTTCAGCACCCGGGTTGAGGAAGAAGGGGTGCTCATCGATAACTGGCTGCTAGTGCGCGGCGGGGTGCTCCGCGAAGCGCAGACACTAAACCTGCTCCGCTCCGCGCCCTACCCGTCCCGCAACCCGGAGGTGAACCTGGCCGACCTGCGGGCGCAGATCGCCGCCAACGAGAAGGGGGTGCAGGAACTCCGCCGGATGACCGGGCACTTCGGGCTGGACGTGGTGCGGGCCTACATGGGGCACGTCCAGGACAACGCCGAGGAAGCCGTGCGCCGTGTCATCACTACGCTGAGCGACGGCGAGTACGCCTACCCGCTCGACAGCGGAGCGGTCATCCAGGTCACGGTCCGGGTGGACCGCGCGGCCCGCACCGCGGAGGTCGACTTCACCGGCACCTCAGCGCAACTGCCAGGCAATTTCAACGCGCCGTCGTCGGTCGCCATGGCGGCCGTGCTGTATGTGTTCCGCACCCTGGTGGCCGATGACATCCCGCTCAACTCCGGCTGCCTCAAGCCGGTCCGCGTGATCATCCCGCCGGGATGCATGCTGGCGCCGGAGTACCCCGCGGCGGTGGCAGCCGGGAACGTGGAGACCTCGCAGGCGATCACCGGGGCCCTGTATGCGGCGCTGGGCGTCATGGCGGAGGGGTCGGGCACGATGAACAACGTCACCATCGGCAACGAGCGCTACCAGTACTACGAGACGGTGGCCAGCGGATCGGGCGCGGGGCAGGGCTTCGCCGGCACCGATGTGGTGCAGACCCACATGACCAACTCCCGGCTCACCGACCCCGAGGTGCTGGAATGGCGTTATCCGGTCCGGCTGGAGCTGTACGCGATCCGGCACGGCAGCGGCGGGGCGGGGCGCTGGCCCGGTGGCGACGGCGGCCGCCGCGAACTCCGCTTCCTGGAACCGATGAGCGTCACCACGCTGAGCAGCCACCGCCGCGTCCCGCCCTACGGGATGGCGGGCGGGAAGCCGGGCGCGCTCGGCCGGCACTGGGTCGAGCATCCCGATGGCTCGGTCACCCCGATGCGCGGATGCGATTCCGTGGCCGTGGCCGCCGGAGACGTGTTCGTGATCGAGACGCCTGGTGGCGGCGGATACGGGTCACCGGCCCAGTAACGGCTCGCGAAGAAATAGCGGACGGCGCGTCACGCCACAACGGGGCAAAAGTTGCCTGCCACTAGACTTGAATGATTCGCTGTCTTGAATTGTTCTCGTTTATAGAGGTAGGTTTGGCACCATGACCGCGTCCCGGACTCCGGCTACCGCCGGGGAGCTGCGCGGTGCCGGCCTGCGGGTGACGGCCGCCCGCGTCGCGCTGCTCGAGACCGTCCGGGCCGGTGACCACCTCGGCGTCGAGGCGATCGCCGCAGGGGTACGTGATCGCGTAGGCCATGTCTCCCTTCAAGCCGTGTATGACGCCCTCCGCGCGCTCACCGCGGCGGGACTCGTGCGCCGCATCGAGCCGGCCGGCAGCCCGGCCCGGTTCGAGGGACGCGTCGGGGACAACCACCACCACGTCGCGTGCCGGTCGTGCGGTGTCGTCGCTGACGTCGACTGCGCGGTCGGCGAGGCGCCCTGCCTGACCGCGTCCGACGACCGCGGCTTCTCGATCGGCGAGGCCGAGGTCGTCTACTGGGGCCTGTGCCCCGGCTGTTCCACCGCCCGCGGTTCCTGAGCACCGTGATCCGCCTAGCCCGGAAGGATTCCCATGTCTGAGAACCATGATGCGATCGTCGTAGACGCGAAGGCGGAGGGCGGAGGTGGCTGCCCGGTCGCGCACGGGCGCGCCCCGCACCCGGCTCAGGGCGGCGGAAACCGCCAGTGGTGGCCGGAGCGGCTCAACCTGAAGATCCTCGCCAAGAACCCCGCCGCGGCCAACCCCCTCGGCCAGGAGTTCAGCTACGCCGGGGCGTTCAGGACCCTCGACCTCGCGGCCGTGAAGCAGGACATCGCGGAGGTGCTGACCACCTCGCAGGACTGGTGGCCGGCTGACTTCGGCAACTACGGCCCGCTCATGATCCGGATGGCGTGGCATAGCGCGGGTACCTACCGCATCAGCGACGGCCGCGGCGGCGCGGGCGCCGGTCAGCAGCGCTTCGCGCCGCTCAACAGCTGGCCGGACAACGTCAGCCTCGACAAGGCCCGCCGGCTGCTGTGGCCGGTCAAGAAGAAGTACGGCCAGAAGATCTCGTGGGCCGACCTCATGATCCTCACCGGTAACGTCGCCCTGGAGTCGATGGGCTTCCGGACCTTCGGCTTCGCCGGGGGTCGTGAGGACGCCTGGGAGCCCGACGAGGACGTCTACTGGGGTCCCGAGACCACCTGGCTGGACGACGAGCGCTACACCGGCGACCGGGAGCTCGAGACCCCCCTTGCCGCGGTCCAGATGGGCCTCATCTACGTCAACCCGGAGGGCCCGAACGGCAACCCGGACCCGCTCGCCGCGGCCCGCGACATCCGCGAGACGTTCCGCCGGATGGCGATGAACGACGAGGAGACGGTCGCCCTGATCGCGGGCGGTCACACGTTCGGCAAGACCCACGGTGCGGGCCCGGCGGAGAACGTCGGCCCCGACCCCGAGGCTGCCCCGCTCGAGCAGCAGGGCCTCGGCTGGAAGAGCGCCTACGGCACCGGCAAGGGCGGCGACGCGATCACCAGCGGTCTTGAGGTCACGTGGACTCCCACCCCGGTGACGTGGGACAACAGCTTCCTCGAGACCCTGTACGGCTACGAGTGGGAGCTGACCAAGAGCCCCGCCGGCGCGCACCAGTGGAAGCCGAAGGCCGGCGCCGGGGCGGGTACCGTGCCCGACGCCCACGACCCGTCGAAGAGCCACGCCCCGACGATGCTGACGACCGACCTCTCGCTCCGCATGGACCCGGTTTACGACCAGATCTCGCGGCGCTTCCTCGAGAACCCCGACGCGTTCGCGGACGTCTTCGCCCGGGCGTGGTTCAAGCTGACCCACCGCGACATGGGCCCGGTCGCGCGCTACCTCGGCCCGGAGGTCCCGGCCGAGACGCTGCTATGGCAGGACCCCCTCCCCGCGGTGACGCACGAGCTCATCGACGCTGCGGACATCGCCTCCCTCAAGGGCCAGATCCTCGCCGCGGGCCTGCCGGCGTCCCGGCTCGTGGCCACCGCGTGGGCGTCGGCCTCGTCCTTCCGCGGCAGCGACAAGCGCGGCGGCGCCAACGGGGCGCGCATCCGCCTCCAGCCGCAGAGCGGCTGGGAGGCCAACAACCCCGATCAGCTGGCGACAGTGCTGCGCACCCTGGAAGGGATCCAGGAGGCCTTCAACGCCGCCCGGGCCGGCGGCAAGCAGGTCTCGCTCGCCGACCTAATCGTGCTCGCTGGCGGCGCGGCCGTCGAGCAGGCCGCCAGGGACGCCGGCTTCGACGTCGAGGTCCCCTTCACGCCGGGCCGCGCGGACGCGTCGCAGGAGCAGACCGACGTGGAGTCGTTCGCCGCCCTCGAGCCGTCCGCCGACGGGTTCCGCAACTACCTCGGGAAGGGCAACCGGCTGCCGGCTGAGTACCTGCTGATCGACCGGGCCAACCTGCTGACCCTGAGCGCCCCCGAGATGACGGTCCTCGTCGGCGGCCTCCGCGTCCTGGGCGCGAACTGCCAGCAGTCGCCGCTCGGTGTCCTCACCACGACCCCGGGTTCCCTGACCAATGACTTCTTCGTCAACCTGCTCGACCTGGGCACGACGTGGCAGGCGACGGCGCAGGACGCGAACACGTTCGAGGGGCGCGACGCCGCCACGGGCGAGGCCAAGTGGACCGGCAGCCGTGCCGACCTGGTCTTCGGGTCGAACTCCGAG
>DATKRH010000143.1:0-2292 GCA_035532295.1 Streptosporangiaceae bacterium | reverse complement strand
TGTTTTTCCTCGAATGGGTCGACTCGCTATGGGCTAGCAACGCCGATGTCGCCGAGGGCAACCGCCGGCACCGGCGGGTCGACGCCGGGGGCGGCGCCTTCCGGCCGCCGGACGAGGACGCGCTGAAGGTGGCCCGCTCGGTCGAGCTGGCCAGCGAGAAGCTCGGGATCGTGGCGAAGCTGGACCTGGTCGAGGGAGTCGGCGGCGGGGTGATCCCCGTCGATGTCAAGAAGGGGCACCCGGCCGCCGACGGCACGCCGTGGGAGGCCGACGCGATCCAGGTGTGCGCGCAGGTCCTGCTGCTGCGCGAGCACGGGTACACGGTCGACCGCGGTGAGCTCTACTACGCGGAGATCCGCCGCAGGGTGCCGGTCGCGCCGACGCCCGAGCTCGTGGCCCGGACTCTGGAAGTCGTGGCGCAGGCCCGGGCTGCCGCCGCCCTGCTGGCGCCGCCTCCTCCTCTGCAGTCCAGCCCCAAGTGCCCGCGCTGCTCGCTGGTGGGCATCTGCCTGCCGGACGAGACCAACCTGCTGGCCCGGCGGAACGAAGGCCGTCCGCGCCGGCTGATCGCCGCCGATCCGGACGCGGCGCCGCTGTACGTGACGGAGCAGGGCGCGGTGGTCGGCGTGGACGGGGGCCGGCTCACCGTGTCCAAGCATCGGGAGGGGCTGACCAGCGTGCGGCTCATCGATGTCCTGCACGTATGCGCGTACGGGAATGTCCAGGTAACGGCGCAGGCGTTGCGCAGCCTGTTCGAGCGGGATATCGACGTGTTTCACTTCTCCTACGGTGGCTGGCTGCTCGGGATGACGACCGGATTGCCCGGCAAGAACGTGATGCTGCGCATCCGCCAGACGACGACCGCCGCGCGGGGCGAGCTTGCCGCGCCGCGCCAGATGATCGCGGGAAAGATCCGGAACTGCCGGGTCCTGCTGCGCCGCAACGGCGGGGAGGCCGCGACACGTACGGTCGGCCAGCTGGCCGGGCTGGCCAGGCAGGCGGAGGGCGCCAGCGGGGCCGCCGAACTGCTCGGCATCGAGGGGGCGGCGGCCCGGCTGTATTTCGCGGCGTTTCCCGGGCTCGTCGACCGGGCGGCTGACCTGCCCGGGCCGGGGTTCACCGGCCTGCGCAACCGCCGGCCTCCCGCCGACGCGGTCAACTGCCTGCTGTCGTTCTGCTATGGACTGCTGACCAAGGAGCTGATGGCGGCCTGCCTCGCGGTCGGGTTCGATCCGTACGTGGGGCTGTTTCACCGGCCAAGGTTTGGCCGGCCTGCGCTCGTGCTCGACCTGGCGGAGGAGTTCCGGCCGCTGCTGGCTGACTCGACCGTGCTCACGCTCGTCAACAACCGCGAGATCGGCGCCGGTGATTTCATCGTGCGCGCTGGCGCGGTGACGCTGACGGCGGGCGGCCGTAAGTCGGTCATCCGGGCGTGGGAGCGGCGGATGGGCACGCAGATCCGTCATCCGCTGTTCGGGTACCCGGTCAGCTACCGGCGCGCCGTCGAGCTGCAGGCCCGCATCCTCGCGGCTCACCTGGTCGGGGAGCTGCCGCGGTACGAGCCGCTGGTCACCAGGTAGGCGCGGTGTCCCGCCGTCGTTATCTTGTTGCCTACGACATCCGTGAGGATCGCCGGCTGCGTAATGTCGCCACCTGCATGGAGGGCTACGGGACGCGCATCCAGTACTCGGTCTTCATCTGCGACCTGTCTGACGAGGAGTCGGTCCTGATGCGCGGTGACATCGAGGTCCGGATGAAGCCGTCGGAGGACAGCGTGATGGTCATCGACCTTGGCCGTGCGGGGGACTCGACGCGGTTCCTGTTCCTGGGCCATCATGAGAAGCTGCCCAGCTCGAGTGCGGTCATTGTCTGATCGTGCGAGCGCTCCAGTGCGGCCTCGTGAGCCGGGGAGCGCTCGCACGCAGGTCAGCGGGCGTATGTGCACCTTGACAAGACAATCGTGGAAGGCCAGAATCCCCCAGCGGGGCAGGTGCTCGCGCAGTCGGCTATATTCGCAGCTCAGGCGGCCCGTTTTTTGCGAGCCGTCATCCCGCCCACCAGCGGCGGGCTCCATTGCGGCGCCGAATCCCCGGCTAGGCAGGATCCTTACCTCCCGGGTCATCCCGCCCACCAGCGGCGGGCTCCATTGCGGCATGTTCAGCCCGGTCATATAGGCCCACCAGCGCCCGGTCATCCCGCCCACCAGCGGCGGGCTCCATTGCGGCCGGCTTGAGGCGGGCGGTCATGAGGCACCGCCAGCGCGTCATCCCGCCCACCAGCGGCGGGCTCCAT
>DATKRH010000142.1:0-2780 GCA_035532295.1 Streptosporangiaceae bacterium | reverse complement strand
CGGCCGAGCTCGCCGCGACCCAGCGGCCGATCGCGGCTTCCGCGCTGACCGAGGTGTCAGGCCCGCCGGCCTGGGCCAGCATCCCGAGCTGGGCCGTGATCGGAACGGCCGACCACGCGATCCCGCCGGCGGCGCAGGAGTCCATGGCCGCCCGTGCGCACGCCACGGTGACGAAGATCAACGCTTCGCACCTGTCGCTGATCTCCCACCCGGGCGAGGTCACGAAGGTGATCGAAGAGGCCGCGCGCCACACCTCCTGAGCCGCGACCACGCCAACCGCGGCTGGTGCCCCGAAGATTATCGGGCGCACCGGCCGCGGTGCTCTTTGACGGTGCCGGGCTGAACGTCCGCGAGTGGCTGCCCACCCATGACGAGGACTGGCGCCGCGCCCTGGATGTGCAGGCGGCGAATACTAACGACCAGACACCTTCCCTGGACGCGAGCGCGGGCAGCCAACGCACCCGGTGCGCACGGATGCGGCAGACGGTAGCGGCACCGCCCGCGAATCGTACATCCGGCAGTCCGGCTTGACCGGCAGACTCATAAGTGGTCATACTTATGGTCATGGGTGAGACGATGCCGCTGGCTAAGGTCAAGGCGCACCTGTCCGAGGTCGTTGATCGAGTGACAGCCTCGCACGAGCGGATCAGCATCACCCGCCACGGGCACCGCGAGGCCGTCGTGATCGCCGCGGACGACCTCGATGCCCTGGAGGACACCCTGGACATCTTGTCCGACCCCGCCGCTGTCCGTGAGATAGCCGAGGCGCGGCAGGCGGCGGCGCGGGGGGAGGGCCTGGATCTCGCCGCGGTCCGGCGGCGCTACCTGGGCCATGACGCCTGAATATGGCCTGCTAGTCACGCCTCCGGCACAGCGTGCCATGGACCGGCTGCCAGAGCGGGTCGCCGCCGCGGTCGCTGAACTTCTGACCGGCGACCTGCTGGCCGCGCCGCGCCGCGTAGGTAAGCCACTGCGCCGCGAGCTGTCGGGGCTCCGGTCCGCCCGGCCCTCTTACCGGGTTATTTATGAGATAGACGACGAAACGCCTCGGGTTGTCGTCCTCAGGATCGACCATCGGGCCGATGTCTACCGCCCTTGAGATGACGCGGGGCGCGGGGGGCGATCGCAGGCCACCACAGTCTCGTTCGCGTCGAAGATGCCTCGGTCCTTGACCAGCTCACGGGCAAAAGCGACGAACGAGCTGAGCGGGCGGCAGATGTCCACGGTTCGCGATTTGGTCACCGTTCGGGCCAGGGCGCGACTGTCTGGCAGCCGTACTCCTCGGGCGCCACGTCCCGCACCGTCTCGGTGAACTGCCAGCGGTGGCCGGCCAGGTCTTCGACGGTACATTCCCGCTCGCCGTACTCCCGGTCGACTGGTGGCTCAAGCACCCGGGCCCCGTGGGCCCGGGCACGCTCGTACCAGGCCCCGACGTTCTCAACCCGGACCTTCATCACATGGGTCACGATGCCCTCTCGCGGCGCCTGGTGCTCACCCCGGACGTCAGCCACGATCATCGCCCCGTCCTCGCCGATGCTCATCTGCGCCCGGTGGCTCTCGCCGATCCGGGTCCGCTCGGCGAAGCCAAACGCCGCGCTCAGCCACGCCACCGCCTCCCGTACGTCCGGGTAGACGAGCACGGGGATGACTGTGGACGGCGGGATGGACCGGTTGGGTTTCACTTGTCACTCCATTCCCCGCCTGGCATCGGAGGGCTTGCCGATCTCCCCGACGTCACGGGCACGCAGCGCTCGAGCGGCTCCGCGGTGGCGACCGGCGCCATGCGTCTTAGCAAGCCGGCCGCACACCGGCCGATCGCGGCCCGGACGTCCGCATCGACATTAACAAAAACCGCCGTACGTCCAGAGACATCATTCATCCATCATCGCCGGTGCTACCCACGAAGAGGCTAGCCCTGCATCTGTCCCAGGAGCGGAGGCATAACGCCGGGTAGCCGTCTCGATGTATTCAAAGACTGAGCCGTCGGGATGGCGGGCGATGAGCCGGTCCCCGTTAGGAGCTGGTGTGGGGCCTTCGATGACCTGGCCGCCGGCCGCCTCGATGGCGGTGATCATCTATGTCGATTGCGGAGCAGATGCCCCTGGCGGACGTTAAGAACCGGCTCTCGGAGGTCGTGGACCGCCTGGAGCGTGAGCACGGCCGTGTTGTGATCACCAAGCACGGCCATCCCGCGGCGGTGGTCATCAGCGTGGAAGACCTGGAGTCGCTAGAGGAGACCCTCGACGTCATGGGCAGTGCGGAGTTGCTGGGCGACATCCGGGAGGCGCTGGGCGAGCTGGGCACTGCCGACGCGCCGGCGCTGAGCAAGGACGAGGCGCTGCGCCTGATCGCTGACCGGTGAGCGAGAGTGACTACGCGATCGCATGGACGGCACCGGGCCGCCGTGCGCTCACCCGGCTGCCCGAGAAGGCGGCCATCGCCGCGTCGACGTCGTGGCCATCGAGCACCGCTCCGATATCTACAGACCGCGACAATTCTGACATCCGCACATCGGCAGATCCGGGCTTGGGAGTGCGGATTGACCTGATCCTCGAAAGCGCTGCTGGCCAAGGCGGCACGCTTCATGGGCCAGTCGGGGCAGCCGCAGCCTTCGCGGAGATCGAGAGACGCCAGCTCCTGGATCTGGCCAGGCAGCCGGCGCCCGGCCCTCGGAGCGTCACGGGCCGCGCTGCACGCCAAGCTGATTGCCGCCGTGGGCTTCTCAACGGCGGGGTCGCGCTCGAACTCGTCGGCCGCATAGTCCAGCACTTTCGTGCCCT
>DATKRH010000141.1:0-12897 GCA_035532295.1 Streptosporangiaceae bacterium | reverse complement strand
GCCCAGCGCATGGGCGCCCAGCAGGTCGGCCTGCAGGGCCATGATCGTCTTGTCCCACGTCGTGACGGTCGCGATCGTCTCGACGCCCCGCTGCTGGCGCACGTGCAGCGCCAGGCTGACCGAGCCCAGCGCAGCGCGCGTGCTGCCCTGCGGCGCGATGAGGAACAGCTGGACTCCCTCCTCGCGCAGCGCCGCCGCCGTGTCCACGGCATCCTCCCCGGCGCCGCCTGGCGGCGGGGCGATCTCCGCGGCTACGGCGAACTGCCCCCGCGCGAGCCGCTCAGCCAGGCCGCCCGGGCCCGGCTGAGCCAGGCCGCGGGCGCCTGAGTCGCGGGGCCTCAGGTCGCGAGGGCTCAGGCCGCCGGGCAGCCGCCGCGGGGGGCGGAGGTCGGCGACTCCGGAGACGGCAGCGCGGATGTGCGTGGGCGTCGTGCCGCAGCAGCCGCCGATCAGCGAGGCGCCCGCCTCGACGTAGCGGCGCGCGTACCGGGCGAAGTAGTCGCCGTCGATGTGGTACTCGAACCGCCGTCCGGGGACCCGCCGCGGCAGCCCGGCATTGGGCTGCGCGCTGACCGGGAGGGCGCAATGGCGCCGCAGCTCGCCGAGGACCGTGAGGGTCTGCTGGGGGCCGAGCGTGCAGTTCGTGCCCAGGGCGGCGACCGGCAGGCCGGCCAGCACGCTGGCCACCTCATGCGGGGTCTCGCCGCCGAGGGTGCAGCCGTCCGAGGCGAAGGTGGCCTGCGCGACGATCGGCAGCCCGGTCTCCTGCGCCGCGGCGGTCACCGCCTCCGCGAGCTCGTCCAGGTAGCCGAACGTCTCCAGGATGAGAAGGTCGACGCCGCCCTCGGCCAGCGCCCCGGCCTGCTCGCGGATCGCCGCGATGCGCTCGCCGGGCGCGGTGGCAGGGCGCTGCCGGGCGGTCACGGCAGGCGATACCGATCCGGCGATGAAGACCGGGCGCCCGGCCCGGTCCCGCGCCTGCCGGGCTATCCGCACGCCGGCGACGTTGATGTCGCGCACCAGGCCCGCCGAGCCCGACGACGCCAGCCGCAGCCGGCTCGCGCCGAACGTATTGGTCTGGATGACATCCACGCCCGCGCTGATGTAGCTCTCGTGGATCGTGCTGACCAGCTCGACGCTGGACAGGTTCAGCTCGGGCAGGGCCCGGTCCAGCGAGTTTCCCGCGGCATGCAGCATCGTCCCGGTGGCGCCATCGCAGACCAGCACGCGGCCGCGCAGCTCCGCCACGAAGTCGGTCATAGCCCGTCTCCCACGGCGTCCAGGATCTCCAGCGCCACCTGAGCCATCAGCCGGTCCCGGTGGCTGTCGAGGTCGAGGCCGGTGATCTCCTGCACCCGGCGGATCCGGTAGGTCACGGTGTTGGGGTGCACGTGCAGCACGCGCGCCGCCCGCTGCGGGCTGCTGTTCTCCCGGAAATAGCAGCCCAGCGTGGCCAGGTACGCCGACGAGTGCTCGCGCTCGTGCAGGCTGAGCTTCCCGAGCACCTCGCGGGCGAAGCCGCGCAGCTCCGCCAGGTTCGGAACCTGCAGCAGCAGCCGGTGAATGCCGAGGTCCTCGAACGCCACGACGCGGCCGGGGCGCTCCATCCGGCACAGCGTCTGCACGGTGCGCCGCGCCTGCGCGTAGGAGCGGGCGATGCCGGCCGGCTCGCGGCAGCTGCCGCCGATCCCGATCGTGACCACGATCTCGGGGAGCAGTTCGCCGAGGCGGCCGGCGCACATGCTGCCCAGCCGTGCGGCCCGCGAGGGCCCGCCGCCAGCCGGCTCGGGGAGCACGATGACGACCTCGTCGTCGCGCATGGAGATGATCGCGTCCGGGGCCCGGGTGCTGAGGAAATGCTCGGCCGCGCTGACGCCGCGCTGGAGCTGCGCGTCGGCGTCCGCCTCGTCACCGCCGGCCTTCGCCGCGGACACCACGACGGAGAGCACGTGGTGGTCGCCGTCGGGGTGGTACCCCAGGTGCCGGGCCCACCGGCCGATCTCGGCCGCGTCCTGGCCGCGGCCCGACAGCAGGCCCTCGACCAGGTCGTCGCGGACACGGCTGGCGGCGGCCGCCACGACTGTCTCCCGGCCGAGGATGACCCCGCAGATCGTGGCCGCGTGCTCGGTCAGCAGGAGCCTGGTGTCCTCGCCGGGACGTTCCGCGCTGTCCAGGGTCATCAGGTAGGCCGGCACATCGTCGCCCACCAGAACCGGCGCGACGATCACCGAGCCGGCCGTCCCGGCGTCGGGGAAGCGCAGCGCCCGCCGGGCCCTGCTGGCGGCGCTCAGCACCTCGGCGAGCCGCGGGTGAACGACGACGTCCTGCACGTACTGCGCGGCGCGCCCGGCCGTCTCGCCCGGGGCCGCGGCGGCGAGGATGTCCATGGTCGGGCTCACGACCGCGACCGTCGCGTTCGTGTGGCGGGCGATCAGCTGGCTGACCGTCGCGATGTCGGCGTTCTGCAGCGCCAGCCCGGAAAGGTGCCGGTATACCGCGACCAGCTTGCGCAGCGCGAGATTCTCGCGAGAGATCTCGTCGGACGCCGCCGCGTCGGACGCCGGGGCCGGGGCCGGGCATTCGCCTGCCATGAACCTTAACTTTAGCGGCCGAGCACGGCACGGGCATTGTGTTGCGGCACAAGAACTCCGGTCACCTGCTTGTGAGATGGCCTGGCCGCCTGGCTGACCAGGCCGACGGGGATCGCCCGGCCGGCTCACGCCGCCGTTTATGGCAGATCACAAACCCGCGCCGTCAAGACTGTGCTGACACCCAGTGCCTTCTGGACGCCTCGCTGTGCACACTCAAAAAGACAACGCTGAGATCAACGGCGGAATGCGCGCGGGAGCGCGCGAGAGGCGGAACAGCGTGAGACCAAGCGTCAGCGAGCCCGCCCGGGGCAACGACCAGGGCGACGCCGGCCGGGCTGGCGGCGACCCGGTCAGCGGCGCTGCTATCGCGACGGCCTGGCCGCGTCCGGCCCGGCCGCGGCTGTCCGCGCGGCTGCTGTACCGGGCGCAGCCGTTGCTGGCCCCTAACCCGCTCTACCGCCGGCTCGCGCGGTGGCTGGCGGCCGTCCCGCGGCGTTACCGGCTGTTCACCGCGGCTGAGAAGGCGGCCAAGAGCAAGGTCTTCGGCTGTCAGATGTGCGGTCAGTGCACGCTTCCGGTCACCGGCTACGCCTGCCCGATGACCTGCCCCAAGCAACTGCGCAACGGGCCGTGCGGCGGGGTGGGCGCCGACGGCTCCTGCGAGGTCTACCCGCAGCTGCGCTGCGTGTGGGTCGTGGCCTACGACCGCGCCGAGCAGCACGGGCGCGTGACCGACCTGCGGCTGCTGCAGCGGCCGCTCGACCGGCGGCGGCAGGGACACAGCTCGTGGGTGAGCTACTGGGGCGGCCGCGACAGCGATATCTGGACCGACGGCGACGGCCCGGGCTCCGCCGCTGGCAGCTGGCGGCCTGACCCCGAGGCGGCGGGGCGGCGGTGAGCGCCCGGCCTGCTGGTCCCGCCCCGGACGATGCCCTGCGCGGCGACGCGGCCGTGCGTCCGGTGCTGCGCGGTCGCCTGGAATCGGGCGAACTCGCCGTGACCGCGGAGATCAGCCCGCCCCGCGGCGCGGACCCGGACGCGGTCGGCCGCCAGGCGCAGGCCCTGGCGGGCTGGGTGGACGCCGTCAATATCACCGACAACCAGGGCGCCTGCGCGCGGATGTCGAGCCTGGCCGGCAGCCTGCTCGCGCTCGCCGCGGGAGTCGAGCCGGTGATGCAGCTCACCTGCCGTGACCGCAACCGCATCGCGCTCCAGTCCGACCTGCTGTCGGCGGCCGCCCTCGGCATCCCCAACGTCCTGCTGATGACCGGCGACCATCCGCGGTTCGGCGACCATCCCGAGGCCAAGCCCGTGTTCGACCTCGATAGCGTTCAGCTGGTGTGGGCCGCCCGCACCCTGCGCGACGAGGGCCTGCTGCTGTCGGGCCGGAAGCTGGAGCCGCCGCCGTCCTGGCTGATCGGCGCCGTGGAGAATCCGTGCGCGCCGCCGGCCGGGTTCCGGGCCGCCAGGCTGGGCAAGAAAGTCGCTGCGGGCGCCCAGTTCGCGCAGACGCAGTACGTCTTCGACGCCGCCGCGTTCACCCGGTGGATGACGCAGGTCCGTGACCTCGGCCTGGATCAGCGCTGCTGGATTCTCGCCGGGGTCGGGCCGATCCGCTCGCTGCGGGCCCTGGAGCACCTGCGCAGCGGCGTGCCCGGCGTGCAGGTCCCCGACGAGCTAGCGCGGCGGCTGCGCGGAGTGCCGGCCGGCCGGGTGGCCGATGAGGGAATGCGGGCGTGCGCGGAAACCATCCAGCAGCTCGCGGCCGTCCCCGGGGTCAGCGGCATTCACGTCATGGCGCCCGGGTTCACTCGCGGCATCCCCGAGCTGCTGGTCATGGCCGGAATCGCGCGGCGCGGCGCGGTCGAGCTGGCCGCCGCGGCAGCCGGCGGCGGCGGCGCCAGCGGCGGCGCGGGGGAAGGGACGGGCCGTCGTGCGTATTGAGGTGCGGCCGGTCGCGAAGCTCCGCGGACCGGACCCGGTAAACGTGCCGGCGGCGCTCGGTTCCGTGTTCGACGCGCTCACCTCGGCCGCCGTGGACCTGACCGAGCTGCGGATCGTCTGCGACTGGATCCAGTACCGCCACAACCTCGCCGAGACCGTCCAGTGCCGGTCAGTGCTCGCGGAACGGCCGGCCCGAGATGGCCAGCCGGGGGACGGCCTGAACCCCGCCGGCTCCCCGGAGCCGGCGCACGTCCCCGAACGGGCCATGGAGATAGCCATCGACCTGCGCCGCGGCGGCGACGCCGAGCTGGCGGTCAGCCTCAAGGAGGCGCTCGCCGAGCACGGCGACCCCGCCAGCCCGGCGCGGACGGTCCTGGAGCCATGGCTGCCCGGCCGGGACAGCTGCATCTGGCGGTTCAACGCGCTCTACTGGGAGGCGCTGTCGCGGTGGGAGCAGGCCGCCGGGCGCGAGTATGAGCAAGCGCTGCCCGGCGGCAAGAGCGAGGGCCGCAATACCGACATGGCGCGCGAGCTGATCCTTGAGCTGATGCGCGTGTGGGACGAGCTGGACGCGCGCCGGGCCCTGCCCGAGGAGCTTTACGTCGTCGAGCTGGGCGTCGGCAACGGTAACCAGGCGCGCGCCTGGCTCGACACCTTCCTGACCGTCGACCGCGCGCACGGGCGGGACTACTACCGCCGCCTGCACTACCTGATGGGTGACTACTCGCCGCACGCGCTGCAGCGCGCCCGGCAGGCGGTGGCCCACCACGGCAGCCACGTCAGCGCGCTGGTCATGGACGCCACCCGTCCCCAGGTCACGCTCGGGTTCCTGCGGGGCAAGGCCTTCCTCGTTTACATCTCGAACGTGTACGACAACCTGCCCACCGACGAGATCGCGATCATCGGCGGGCGGCCCTACCTGGTCGAGGTGCGGGCCTACGTCCGCCGCGCGGATGCCCTCCAGATCGCCCGCCGCCACCACTGCCCGGTCCGGGACCTGGCCGCGCTGACCGGGCGCTTGCTGCGGCTGGGCCCGGAGCTGCTGGCCGAGGCCGCGCCAGCCCAGTTCGCCGATGTCGGCCGGGCGGTGGCGTTCTGGCAGGAGACCTGGGCCGCGCTGCGGCTGCAGCAGCGGTACGTTCCGCTGGACGGGCTCGATGCCTACCAGGTCGCGCCGGCGATCACCGGGGAGATACTGCGCCCGCTGCTGGAAAGCGGCGGCGACATCCGGATGCACGTCAGCAACGGCGCGCTCGCCAGCTTCACCGGCACCCTGCCGCTGCTGCACCCGTTCGGCCGGCTGATCTGCCACGACCTGTTCGTCGCCGGGCCGGGCCAGTACCACACCGGGTTCCACGGCCCGGGCAAGTACGACGGCTCCGTCGTGAACTGGGTCAACGGCCCGCTGCTGCAGCTCGCGGGCAGCCGGCGCGGCTTCGACGTCCAGATCACGCCGCTGGCGGGGCGGCCGGCCGCCAGCGTCAAGACGCTCACCGCGCAGGTCCGGGACTGATGGCCGCCGACCGGCCGGCCACGGCCATGCTGGCGTCCCGGCTGCTGCCCACGACGGTAATCGGCTCGTACTCGGTCCCCGAGTGGCTGGAACGGCTCAAGACCGACTTCTACCAGCGCCGCATCAGCGCCCAGCACCTCAGCGAGGTGCACGACGTGGCCATCCGCGCGGCGCTGAAGGACCAGGAGCTCGCGGGCATCGACATCGTCTCGGACGGGGAGCTGCGGCGGGACAACGACATTGACTACCTGCTGAGCCGAATCCCCGGCGTCGACATCCCGCACCGGGCCAAGACCGACTACTACGACTACTACGACGCGGGCGTCAGCCGGCCGCTGCCCGGACCGCAAGGCACGGGCCTGGGCCTGGCCGCGGAGTTCGCCTTCTCCCGGGAGCATACCGACCGGCCGATCAAGTTCTCCTTCACCGGCCCCTTCTCGCTGTCACGCAAGATCGCGAACACGGCCTACGCCGACCCGCCGGACCTCGTGCGGGCCCTGGCGGGACTGCTCAACGCCGAGGCGCGCGAGCTGGCGGCGGCCGGCGCGGACCTGCTGCAGATCGACGAGCCCTTCCTGGCGGGCTACCCCGAAGCGGTCGAGCTGGCGATCGAGGCCGTCAACATCGTCACCGCCGACGTGGACGTGACCTGGGCGCTGCACGTGTGCTACGGCAACCGCTACGCCCGGCCGCTGTGGGAAGGCCACTACGACTTCCTGTTCCCCGCGGTACTGTCCGCGCGCGTCGACCAGCTCGTGCTGGAGTTCGCCCGCAAGGGCCACGGTGACCTGCCGCTGTTCAGGAAGTACCCCTGGGACCGCACCGTCGGGGTGGGCGTCATCGACGTGAAGAACGACAGCGTCGAGTCCCCGGACGAGGTCGCCTCCCGCATCCGCCGGGCCCTTGACTTCGTCCCGCCTGACCGCCTGGTGATCAGCCCCGACTGCGGGCTGCGACACCTGCCCGTCAGCGTGGCGAAGGCCAAGCTGAGCGCGATGGTGGCCGGGGCCGCGCGCGTGCGGGAGGAACTCCAGCAAACCGCCAGCAGCAAGCCCCCGCTCGCCGCGGCACCGACAGGGAAGGACCAATGAGCGCAATCCACGACAACGGCTTCATCTTCACCTCCGAGTCGGTGACCGAAGGTCACCCCGACAAGATGGCCGACCAGATCTCCGACGCCATCCTGGACGCCGCGCTCGCGCAGGATGCTCACTCCCGCGTCGCCGTCGAGACCCTGCTGACCACCGGCCTCATCGTGATCGCCGGCGAGATCGCCACCAGCGCCGTCGTCGACTACGCCAGCGTGGCCCGCGAGACGGTGCGCGAGATCGGCTACTGCGGAAGCGAGACCGGCTTCGACGCTGACGCGGTGGGGGTGCTGGTGGCCCTCGACCGGCAGTCCCCCGACATCGCCCAGGGCGTGGATGCCTCGCGGGAGGCGCGCAGCAGCCAGGATGATCACCCGTACGACCTGGCCGGCGCCGGCGACCAGGGCATGATGTTCGGCTACGCGACGAACGAGACCCCGCAGCTCATGCCCATGCCCATCACCCTGGCTCACCAGCTGGGACGGCGGTTGGCGGAGGTCCGCGCCAGCGGCCTGATGCCGTACCTGCGGCCCGATGGCAAGACCCAGGTGACCGTCCGTTACGACGGTCAGGGCCGGCCGGTGCGGGTGGAGAAGCTGCTGATCTCGGCCCAGCACGCCGAGGGCGTGGAGGACAAGCTCCCGGCCGCGTTGTGGGAGCATGTCGTCACGCCGGTGCTGCCCGGTGAGCTGTATGACCCGGCCCAGCTGCGCGAGCAGTTCTACGTCAACCCCACCGGCCGGTTCGTTATCGGCGGTCCGGTCGGGGACACGGGCCTGACCGGCCGGAAGATCATCGTGGACACCTACGGGGGCTTCGCCCGGCACGGCGGCGGCGCGTTCTCCGGCAAGGATCCCTCGAAGGTGGACCGGTCAGCGGCCTATGGCGCGCGGTATGTGGCGAAGAACGTCGTGGCCGCGGGACTGGCAGACCGGGCCGAGGTGCAGGTGGCGTACGCGATCGGCATGGCGCGGCCGTTCTCGCTGATGATCGAGACCTTCGGCACGGAGAAGGTCAGCCGCAGCGTGATCCTCGAGCTGGTAGGCGAGCACTTCGACCTGCGCCCTGCCGCGCTCTGCGATCACCTCCAGCTGCGCGGGCCGCGCTACCGCAAGACGGCCGCCTACGGCCACTTTGGGCGGGACGAGCCGGAGTTCACCTGGGAGCGCACTGATAAGGCCGGCGTGCTGCGCCGCCAGGCCGGCCTGGCCTGAGCATCCTGGGCCTGACGCCACTGCTGGTGGGCGCGGGTACCCGTTCGCCGCCGACCCGTCGCGGCAGCTCGCCCGGTCCGACGGCGCGGCGGCAGCGGACCTGGTGGACGGCGCTGCCTGCCTGTTCAGCAATGAGTACGAGCGGGAACTGCTGATGAACAAGACCGGCTGGTCAGCCGGCGAGATCCTCCATCGGGTGGGCATGTGGGTCGTCACCCTGGGCGCGGCCGGCGTCGCCGTCGCCCGCGGCTGGTGCCCGAGCCGCGGCCACAGGTCTTACGCGACGGCGCCGCGGCGGGCGGCGAATTCCCGGAGTCCTGATGGCGTGGGGCCTGGGGCGTCCAGGAGGGAGGCGATCAGGGAGCGCACCGATGAGCGGCGGAGTTCTTCGGGCGCGCAGCGGCCGGCGGCCTGGAGGGACTGGAAGGCATTGCCGGGGCCGCCGAAGCGCTGCCAGGCGCGGGCGGTGTCCACGCAGAACCGGGCCTGGCGCTCGGGGGTCGGCACGCGGCGCAGGTCGATCTTCCGGGCGTGGTCAAGCGCGGTTCCGGCGTCGCCGAGCGCGGTGTGCACCCCGTGCCCGCCGTCAGCACCGGGCAGATGACCTACGGCCTGCGGCGGCTCCGCAGCCACCACCTGATCGAGCGGTACCCCGTACCCACCGCTACCATCACCGCCACGGCCTCCACACCGCCATGTTCCTCACCCGCGTGCACGACCGCATCCTGCCCGCCGGCCTCGCCGCATGACCAGCAACCCGACACCAACACCCCGAACTTGACTCAATCAAACCGACTTCGTCGGACCTAGCCCTCTAGTGCAACTGTGGTGCGGTGGCGGTGCCGCTGACGCGGCGTGCGCTGTCAAACCAGCCGAGGACCCGGGTGGCCTCCTGCTGAAGGGAGCGGATTGCCGGGTCGCGGGCGGCACCGGAGCGAAGCGCGGACTCCCACAAGGCGCGCTCGTCGTCGCGCCAGGCGGACTTGTCGAGAACCTCGATGCTCTCGAAGCCAGCCGCAGCGAGGTCGCGTGCCAGGTCCACCCGGCGCAGCCTGGCCGGCAGTCGCTCGTCCGGCGGGCCGACCGGCTCCCAGCAGGTGACGGCCAGCCGGCCGCCCGCGCCCAGGATCCGGCGGCACTCACGCAGCCCGGCCAGGGGCGGGTCGGCGAACTGGATCGCATCAATGCACATGACAGCATCTGCGGAGCCTGAGCGAAGGCCAGTCCCGGTGAGGTTACCCAGGCAGAAGCCGACGCGTCCCCCGAGGCCGAACTGCCCGGCACTCCGGGCGGCGGCGGCAACGGCGACCGCCGAGAAGTCCACCCCGATAAGCCGGGCGCCCGTCCGGCGGGCCGCCTCCAGGCCGTAACCACCGCGTCCGCACCCGAGATCCACCACCAGTCGCCCGGGCGCCGGCGCCAGCGCCGCGACCACCTCCGCTAATCCCGTCCACGGCAGCAGGCTGCTGGAGTCAACCCCGAGCGGCAAGCCCAGCGCCCGCCCGACGATCTGAGCCCGCAATGCCGAGCGCCCCATGTCGGAGTACCACTGATCAAAAGCGCCAGCATCCGATGCCACGCCGCGCATCCCCCTTGCTGCGTGCTCACTGACCAAGGTGGCTATTCGATGCTAATTTCCACCATGCTCAGTGCCTGCTCCGCGGTGGCCCGCGCCTGCTTGCGGCACGCACCCTGTGCGATCACGCTACAGAGCCGGTCAGCGTTTGAATGACTGACCATGACAGTCTCGCCAGGCCTTACCCGGCAGATCAGGTCGTGAACACCCGTCAGGCTCCGCGCGTCCCGCCTCCCGCTGATCCCGCGGACCGTTCCGCTGCGTTCCGTGACATGATGCGCGATACAGACCGCCCGGCTGGCATTCAGCCTGCCACTGCGAAGTCCCAGATAGCCTCGGAGCACGCTTTCGGCGCAGTCCCCGCCAGTGGCGAGATCAATCGCGCTGTGGATGCCGCCACCAGCGAGCCGCGCATTCATCTCGACAAGTACCGGGCCGACTGCGGTAAGTATGGCTTCGCAGTGAAATGGCCCATTTAGATACCCGATGGCATCGCATATGTGCTGTACGTATGAATCGAGATCTGGATGCAGCGGAGGTGCCGAGAACGCCACGCTTGTCTCGACGAAGTACGGTCGGGCACTCATCGTTCGGTCCGTGTGGCCCCACACTTCGGCCACGCCGTCCATGATCGAGCCCTCGGCGCTTACCAGCGGTCCAGCCAGATCTTCCTCGCAAATCATCTGCCCGACAGGATGAATTCCGCCCCCGTAGGTGCGGCGCCTCCGGTGCGCGGCCAGTGCCCGGTCGAACTCTGCGCTGCTGGCGACCCGCCGCGTGTCGATGCTGGAGAAACCGTCCACGGGTTTCACCACCAGCGGAGGTGGGAGCGGCAGCCCGCCGATGTTCCTGTCCAGGTCGGAGAGGAACCAGCGGGCATTTGGAAGTCCCTGCTTGTCGAGAGCAGCCCGTACGCCGGCCTTCGTCCGTAACGTCTGCATCGCAGCAGCACCGATGACGCGATCCAGCCCGAGTAGCACAGCGGCTTCCCGTGCGACACCTGCGAACGGGTCAATCCAGCTAATGACCAGGTCAACGTCGTGCTGGCGCAGTGCGGCGGCGACCGCGTGCCCGCTGGTCGTATCACACTCGATCCAGCGGTCCACCAGGTCCGAGACGCTTCCGCGATCGGAGTTGCGTTGGCGGGTCAGCACCAAGACGCGGTGTCCGAGCCTGCGCGCGGCTCGAACGCCGCTCGCGTTGTTGCTGTCGCGCAACCAGCGAGCCCCTGGTGCGAGGAGTTCCACGAAAGCGACGGTCATGATTGCCTGGCCGGTCGCGGCTCTTCGCCTGCAGGCGACATGACATGTCGTCGTACCTCGCGGTGCAGCAGAAACGGGAGTCCAGCCGAGGCGCAGACTCCGCCGATGACCAGCGCGATCGCGAGTCCCAGCCGGTCCCCGAGGCCCCGGGCCAGGTGGTCGGCTACGACACCGCCGACCAGGGCTCCCAGTGGCGCGGCGGCCAGGTTTACCGCGCGCGCGGCCGCCTGAACGCGACCGATCAGGTGCGGCGGGGTCTCGAGTTGCCGGAAGGTCAAGACGGCGACGTTCCAGATCGGAAGCCATACTGCCGAGACAAGCGCGACAGCGATCACGACGACCAGCGGATGGGTAAGGAGGGCAACCGGGATCACGAGCCACACCACCCCTTCCATGGTGGTGGCGATCAGCGTACGGCTCAGGCCGAAGCGCGCTACGAATCGCCGCGAGATCGCTGCGCCCGCGATGCCGCCGACCATCGCCAGCGTCAGGACGACGCCCGCAAGCGCTGGATTCCAGCGCAAGCCACGATAAAGGAAAAGTAAAATCAGCGTGTCTATCATCGCGACGCCAAAGTTTCGGATAACGGCGGCGCTGGACAGCATCCGCAGGCTCTGGTGATGCCAAAGAAACCGCAAGCCCGCGAGGAGTTCGCTGACAGGTGGCTCGTGCGCGACTCGTCGGGGTTTCGTCTCGGGCGGTCGGATGCTGAGCAGGCCGGCGGCGGAAGCGACAAAGCTCACCGCGTTCACGGCGACAGCTAGCGCCGGGCCCAGGGCCTGGGTCAGCGCCCCGCCCAAGGCGGGCCCGCATGACCGGGCGACACTGTAGGACACCTCCAGCCGGGCGTTGCCCGTAGCCAGGAACCCGCGGCTGACCAGTCGCGGCAAGTGGGTCTGGTATCCGACATCAAACAGCACAGCGGACACTCCGGCGACGGCAGCCGCCGCGAAGAGGTCGGCCAGGGTCAGCACGCCCGCCATCGATAGCGCCGCGATGAGGGCGAAGATCGCGGTCCGGATGAGATCTGCTGCCACCATGAATCGTCGGCAGCGAACGCGCTCCATGACTGCGCCGAAAAAGACAGCGCACATGGGAAACGCAGCGGTGGTGATGGCATTGAGATAGCCAACCTGCTCACTCGACGCATGCAGTGTCAATATTGCCAGACTGGGCAATGCGAACAATGAGATCTGGTCACCTACGACACTAACACTTTCGCCCAGCCACATCTTGGCAAATTCGCCATCGCCCGATCGAGACTTATGCTCGCCTCGAGGCGGGTCAGTTTCTCGCGCCTGCACGCCGCCCGCCGGGCGTCGCCCTACACGCTCATCGTCTGACACAGCCCGTACGGACCCTCCAGACCCGTGACGATCGTCTTGGCCACCGGCACACCCAATTCTGGCCTGGTCAAGTCGACCACAACGGCCTGTCGCCGACCACCGTCGGGTAGGACCGCGGCCAGCAGGCGGCTCACATCCTCGGCTGCTGAATCTGGTGCCTCTCCGGTGTCGAGAGGGAATCGAACTGACGGTGCCTCATGCGTGACCTCATTCCACACCGCCTCGACCAGGTCTGGGCTGCGGACCCTGTCGAGCTCATCACGGCCTATATCGTCCCTACTGCCAGAGATATAGGTGAGCCGCTTCTGCAATGCTTCCATCATGGCTCCTGCCATCGCGGCACCAGGAGTGGTCCGGCAGCAG
>DATKRH010000140.1:0-21225 GCA_035532295.1 Streptosporangiaceae bacterium | reverse complement strand
TCCGCCCGGGCCCGGCGGGCTGCCGAGTTCGACGCACTGTTCGCCGCGGCCGTGCGCGGCGTTGACCGTGTCGAGCCGACCCGGCTCCGGCTGGAACTTCGGCCCGGCCGACGGGTGGCCGGACAGGCAGCGGAGCTGATGGTGGCCGAGACAGGCTGCTGCTCGTTCTTTGCCTTTGCCCTCACCGCGATCGACGGCCGCCTGGCGCTGGAGGCCGTCGTGCCGCCAGCACAGATCGCGGTCCTGGACGCGCTGGCCGATCACGCGGTGTCTGCGGCCGGCTTGTCGGCATGAGCGGCTTGCGCAGCGGGCAACTCGCCCGCGCGGTCGGGGTGAACCAGCAGACATTGCGGTACTACGAGCGTCGCGGGCTACTGGCCGCACCCCACCGCACCGCTGGCGGGCACCGGCTCTATCCGCCGGAGACGGTGACGGTACTCCGGCTGATCAAGGCCGCTCAGCGGCTGGGGTTCTCGCTCCGGGAGGTCGCTGACGTGCTGGAGGTCGGCACCGGCACCGGCACCGGCCTGGCTCCGGGCTGCAGTACCTGGCGGCGGCGAAGCTGGCCGAGATCGAGGCCAAGATCGCGGAGCTCAGCGTGATAGCGGACACGCTGCGATCCGCGCTCGACGCCGGATGCTCGGACCTCACCGATTGCGCCAAGCAGCCCAGGTGCCCGTTGCCATTGGGGGATCTCGCCGATGTCGGCCCGCTGGGTCTGCGGGAGTGCGGCAGGTTAGCCCGTCCAGGTCACGTCGGTCAGGGTGACTGTCCGCCGACCGTCATCGATCACGTAGGTGACCAAGCCGACCCCGCCGAACTCAGCGCGCCGGACGTATGAATCGCTCGTCGGGAACGTGCGCATCGGATTGTCTGGGTACTCGACCACTGCCGACATGGCGGCGATCAGGGCATCGAACGCCTTCGCCGGAAAATCGCCAAGCTGTCCGAGAACCCGATCGCTTAACTCGGCCCGGCATGTCACCGCCCGTAAGCCTGCGCCGCCGCCAGCCGCTCCTGCCAGTCCGGAATAACGTCCTCTGCTGGCGTCGTCCGCGCAGTGCCGTTCCGCACCGCCGCAAGTTCTTCATAGTATCCGGGTCGGCTGGCCGCAACAGCCGTCAGCTTCCAGGTATGCAGGAGCCGCTGTAGCCGCCGGTAGCCCGCAAGATCGTGCGCGGCGTCCACGGCGTCGTGGTACTGGCGGAGGAACTGGGCGCATTCCTGCTCAGGCAGGTCCCTGAGAATAAGCTCAGGGTCGTTCGGGTCTTCGACCTCGACCGGCTCGGCGGACATGCGACCAACCATACGCCCGAGCCCCGACGCTGCTGCCCTTGCTTTGGAGCCTTGCCTGGGTGGCCTGTGCCTGTGCGGGCGGGTCGGCGGTGATCCTGCCATCGTGACGTCGGCGGCCTGGGAACGAGCACACCGCGCGCAGGCCCTCGGCGATCAGCGGCTGAACGAGTGACACGACGAGCTGCGCGGATATCCGGGCGGCACCGCCGAGGCGGCCTCGCCGGACGGCGTGGTGCTGCCACTGCGCTACCGGCTCGGCGACCAGGAACTCTCGCTGTTCAGTATCAGCGCCGCCGTCGGCACCGCGACAGACGTGACCGTCGAGGAGCTGGCTATCGAGGCGTTCTACCCCGCCGACGCGCCGACGGCCGCGGCGCTCCGGTCGCTCGCGTAGCGGCGGGCAGGCGGGCAGGTCCAGAGCGCCTAGGCTGATCCGCCGGGCGGGGCGGCCGGGATCTTGCGGAAGTCCCAGCTCGCGATCTTTCCCGGCGTCACCCTGAGCCAGGCGTGCCTGCCGTCGTGCAGCATCTGGTCCGCGCTGAAGTACTTGGCGGCGAACTGCGCCTCCACCGGCACGAGCTCGTCGGCCGGCTCGCCGGTGCGCGGCTGCTCACCGACGGGTTCCGCCACGCCGCTGATCTCCGCCCCGCGCAGCTCGAAGTAGTCCGTGCCGGCGTCGATGACGACGGCAATGCGCGGATCGCGGCGCAGGTCGGCCCAGCGCTGGCTGCGCGTCAGCGAGTACAGCCACAGGCTCGCGCCGTCCCAGCAGAACCACAGCGGCGTCACATGCGGGCCGTCGGTGCCGTTCGTCGCGATCCGGCAGGTGCGCTCCGCCGCGAGGAAGGCATCGAGCTCGCTGGTGGTCATGGCGATCCGCCGACCGCGGCGCTGTGCCTGGGGGCCCGGTGCCTGGGGGCCCGGTGCCTGGGGCTGCTCGGTAGTCATGCCGGCAGGGTAGCTTTCTTCCCGGTCGCCGTGGCGGCCGAGCTGACGGCCGACGGGTTCGATGCCAGCTCGGCCCGCTACTTCGCCTTCACGGTGCACGGCGACCGCATCGCCACCATGCAGATCACGGCCTGACCCGGCTCGGGACCAGCCCGGCCAGCAGGACCGTCGCGGCCCGGCGCAGCTCGGGGGTCAGGTCCAGGCAGGCCGCGGCTAGCTGCGGGTCGGCGGCGTACAGGTCGGCCAGCGCCGGCGGGGGATTGGCGATCTGCCACCACGACCCGGCCAGGACGGCCATGATCCGCACGAACTCGCCGCACTCCTCGACGGTCAGGTCCGGCAGCACCCGCTGCACGAGGCGGCCCGCATCGGCGATGACGGCCAGGGACGTCAGCTTGTAGCGGCGCACCGCGTCGGTCGAGACGTTGCGCTCGAGGTTCAGCGCCGTGTGCGGGATCAGGTCGCAGAGCAGAGGGCGGTCGGCGAAGCTGCGCGCCACCACGTCGGCAACCAGGTCGGCCGGGCGGGTGCCGCCTGGGCGCGCACCGCCAAAGCCGCCGTCGCCAAAGCCAGCGTCGGCGGCAACGGGGACAGCGGCGCCTGGGTCGGTGGCTCCGGGGACAGCCGGGTCGAGCGCGGCATGCAGCGCGTGGGACCAGTCGAGCCATGCCTGCGCCGTCAGCTTGAGGAAGATCTGCTCGCGGGTCTCGAAGTAGCGCAGCAGCGCCGACTTGTGGATGCCGACCTGGCTGGCGATGTCGGCCAGGCTCACGTTGCGGACCCCGTCGCGGCGCGCGAGTTCGCGCGCGGCGTCGAGGATCGCGTCCTGCCGCTGCTGCTTGTGCTCGGGTCGCCGCGCCCGCTGGAAGGTCGCATCGGTGCTCACGCCAGCCAGCCTACATAACGCAACGGCGGTGCGTTGTTATCGCAACAGTGTTGTGTTATCTTCGATCACGGGCCCGCGGCCGATCCGGCGCGGTTGTCCAGCCCCCATGACTTGCCATCACGCGAAAGGAACGAGCCAGTGTCGAAGGTGTTTTTCCTGACTGGAAGCAGCCGGGGCCTCGGGCGCCAGATCGCCGAGGCCGCCCTGGGCGCAGGGCACCGCCTGGTCGCCACCGCTCGCCAGCCCGACGCGCTGGCCGACCTGACGGCGCGGTATGGCGCCCAGATCCTGCCGATCGCGCTCGACGTCACCGACTTCGCCGCGGCGCAGGCCGCGATAGCCGCGGGCGTCGAGGCGTTCGGGTGCCTCGACGTGGTGGTCAACAACGCCGGGTACGCCAACCTGGCCTCGATCGAGGACATCACCGTCGAGGACTTCCGGGAGCAGGTCGACACCAACCTGTTCGGTGTCGTGAACGTCACCAAGGCGGCCCTGCCGGTGCTCCGCCGCCAGGGCGGCGGCCACATCATCCAGGTCTCCTCGATCGGCGGCCGGCTGGCCACCGCCGGACTGTCGGCCTACCAGAGCGCCAAGTGGGCCGTCGGAGGCTTCTCGGAAGTCCTGGCCAAGGAGGTCGCGCCGCTCGGGATCAGCGTCACGGTCCTGGAGCCAGGCGGCATGCAGACGGACTGGGCGCGATCCTCGATGAGGATCCCGCCGGTGAGCGAGCCGTACCAGGCGACGGTCGGCGCCATGGCCAGGCTGCACCAGTCCGGCGACGGCCCGCCCGCGCTCGGCGACCCGGCCAAGGTGGCTCAGGTCGTGCTCGCGGTCGCTGACCTGGACCAGCCGCCGCTGCGGCTCATCCTCGGTAGCGAGGCGTACGCCTACGCCACGGCCGCCGCCCGGGCGCGGGCGCAGGCCGACGCCGCCCTCCGTGACCTCACCATCTCCACCGACCGCGACGACGCCACCGCCGCGGACCGCGACCCGCTCGGCACCCAAGGCCAGCGCGCCTAGTGCCCCCAGCACGCCCAGCACACCCAGCACGCCCAGCGCGTACAGCGCCGTGATCACGACCGTTCCGCCGCGCCAGGCGGTCGTGATCATGGGATGCCGGCCGAGTTACGGCGTCGGGGCGGGCGTGCCGCTGGTAGTCGGCGGCGGGGACGCGCTTGCGGTGCCGCTGGAACTGGCCGACGCTGACGGGGACGGGCTCGCCGGGGCGCTGGAGCTCGGCGTCGTGGTCGGGGAGGCCCCGCCGGAGGATGGCGTCGCCACCGGTGAGCTGGCGCTCCGCGATGGCGTCGGGGCTGCCGTGCTGGGCGGGGCTGCCGTGCTGGGTGCGGCGGGTGCGGCGGCCGTCGGCTGGACCAGTTGCGGGGGCTGCACCGGCCGAGGACTCGGCGCCAGCATGAGGGCCACGGCGGCGACGACCACCGCGGCCACGGTGACGACCCCGCCGACCGCCGCGCCGCGCACGAACGCCCGCCGGTCGCTGGTCCGCTTCCACTCGGTCGTGCGCCGCTCCCGCAGCACCGGCGGTAGCGCGGCCCGCTGCGCGGCCCAGCTGTTGAACGGGGCTGCGGCCAGCCCAAGCGTAGGAAAGACGAGCAGGCCCGCCAGCAGCGGCCCGGACAGCTCGGAGAACTTAGTGAGCGCGCCGGCGATGCCCAGCAGGCCGAGCAGCGCCAGTGACGACTCGGCCCAGTTCGCGCGCAGCGCTTCCCACCAGGCGACCTGCTCGCTGGTCTTCGGGGTGCGCAGGAAGGCGGCCTTGCGGGCGAACAGCGCCAGCACCGAGGCGCGGGCCACCACCACCGAGGTGGACTGCCAGATGAAGAACGCGCCCAGCGCGTCCCGCCACGACGCACCGGTGCCGCGGCGCAGCAGCGCGACCGCCCGGACCAGGCCGAGCAGGACCAGGACGGGCACCGTGGCCACCAGGAACACCGTCAGCTTGCGGAACAGCTCGCCCCCGCCGGTGGCCAGGTTGGCGGCGCCCGCGAGCAGGAACACCAGGAAGACCAGGCCGAGCAGGTCACCGTACCACTGAAGGGCGCCGGTCAGGTAGGACCACCGCTGGCCGGTGCTCAGCCGGTTCTGCTTCGTCTCGCGGCCGGGCAGCAGCGAGCGCCAGTGCATGCGCAGGATCTGGATGCCGCCAAAGCACCACCGGTACCGCTGCCCCTTGAGCGCCTCGAAGGTCAGCGGCATGATGCCCTTGCCCCAGGTCTCGTCGACGTGCAGCCCGGACCAGCCGGCGCGCAGCAGCCGCAGGGACAGCTCGGCGTCCTCGGTGATGCACCACTCGTCCCACCCGCCGAGCTGCTCCAGGGCCACCCGCCGGATTAGTCCCATCGTGCCGGCGAAGATCGCGCCGTCACGCTCGTTGCGCGATGGCTGGGAGACGGCGAAAAAGTACTTGTAGGAGTAGTAGAGGCGCCGGTAGTAACGGGCGTGCTCCCAGTCGCGGTAGTCCTGCGGAGCCTGGGTGAAGCCGACCCAGCTCTCGGCGAACAGCGGCGCGCACCGGCGCAGGAACCCCGGATCGAGCTGATAGTCGGAGTCGACGACGCCGATGACCTCGGCCCGCTCGCTGGTGAGCTCGCGCAGCGCGTAGTTCAGGGCCCCGGATTTGTAGCCGGGCCAGTCCTCCAGGTGCGCGAACTTGGCCCCGTGGCGGGCGCACCACTGCTCGACTGGTCGCCACAGCCGCTCGTCGTCGGTGTTGTCGTCGATAACGATGACCTCATACCGCGGGTAGTCCAGACGCAGCAGGGCTCGCAGCGTCTCGATGACCATGCCGGGCGGCTCGTTGTGAGCGGGCACGTGCAGGCTGATAAACGGAAGCTCGCCGCCCGCCGCCTCGCCGCCCGCCGCCCCGGCCGCCCCGGCGGCGCCGCCGGCCGGGGTTATCCGGCGGCGCCACTGCTCGGAGCCGAGGGCGTCGCAGATCTCCCAAAGGTAGGCGCAGGCCAGGATCGCGGCGAAGACCTCGAATAGCCACAGCAGCAGGCCGCCGGCGGTGCCGGCCGCGCCGAGGTGGCTGGCAAAGGTCCAGTCGAGCACGAACGCCAGGTAGACGACGAACAGGAAGACGCTGGAGGACCAGCACAGGTGGGCGCGGGCGTTCCAGCGGCGGGTCACCGGGAGCCAGATCAGGCTCGCGGCGGACAGCCCGGCGGCGGCGTCGATCGAGTTGTGCTCGGTGACCTTGAGCAGGCGCAGCACCGCGATGACGATCCCGGCCAGCACCGCGGTGCCCCCGATCGCGAACGCGAAGCGCCGGATCGCGGGCCAGGTGCCGGTCGCCGCGAACCGGTGGCTGGCCTGAACGAGCAGGGCCGCCGTGCCCAGCGGCGCCGCGATGATCCCGGCCAGCACGAGCGCTGCGAACATCGCACCTGCCTCCACTTCACGCGGCAGTCGGATCGAGCGACCCACCTGCCTGACAGCTCAGTTGCCCGCGCGCGTTCGTTATATTCGGTTATATCCCGGCGGCGCGGCCAGGGTGGCAAGCCACCGGCCAGGTCGGCCGCGCAACGCCGCGGCGGCCGGGCCGGGGCGGCACAATGCATGCGGTGGCCCGCGCCGCGGGTCCCGTTCCCCCGGCCAACTCCAGAAGGCGGATCGAAGTCGTGACAGCGCCCGTCCAGGCACCCGGCCAGCCCGTCAACCGCAAGATCGCCGAGGAGCTCGGCGTCCGCGAGGGGCAGGTGGCCGCGGCCGTCGAACTGCTCGACGGCGGGGCAACCGTCCCGTTCATCGCCCGCTACCGCAAGGAGGCGACCGGCACCCTCGACGACGCGCAGCTGCGCACGCTGGAGGAACGCCTGCGCTACCTGCGGGAGCTGGAGGAGCGGCGCGTCGCGATCCTGGAGTCGGTCCGCTCGCAGGGCAAGCTCGACGAGGCGCTGGAAGCGCAGATCATGGCGGCCGACTCGAAGGCCCGCCTGGAGGACATTTATCTCCCGTTCAAGCCCAAGCGCCGGACGAAGGCGCAGATCGCGCGCGAGGCGGGGCTTGAGCCGCTGGCCGATGAGCTGCTGCGCGACCCGGGGCGCCAGCCGCAGGAGACCGCCGCGGCCTATGTGGACGAGGCGAAGGGCGTGGCCGACGTGGCCGCCGCGCTGGACGGGGCGCGCGCGATCCTGTCCGAGCGCTTCGGCGAGGACGCCGACCTGATCGGCGTGCTCCGGGAGCGCATGTGGGCCCGCGGCCGCCTCGTCTCGCGGGTGCGCGACGGCCAGCAGGAGGCCGGGGCCAAGTTCGCGGACTACTTCGAGTTCGCCGAGCCGTTCACCCGGCTGCCCTCGCACCGGATCCTGGCCATGCTGCGCGGGGAGAAGGAGGAGGTGCTCGATCTTGAGCTGGATCCCGGCGAGCTGACCCCCGGCGGGTCCGTGGCCGGTGGACCGGGCGAGCCCGGCGACTATGAGGCGCAGATCGCGGGGCGTTTCGGCATCGCCGACCAGGGCAGGCCGGGTGATCGCTGGCTGGCCGACACGGTGCGCTGGGCGTGGCGGACCCGCATCCTGGTCCGCCTCGGCGTCGACCTGCGGATGCGGCTCTACCAGGGCGCCGAGGAGGATGCGGTCGGCGTGTTCGCCGCCAACTTGCGCGACCTGCTGCTGGCCGCCCCGGCGGGGGCGCGGACGACGATGGGCCTGGATCCCGGTTTCCGGACCGGCGTGAAGGTCGCGGTGATCGACGCGACGGGCAAGGCGGTCGCGACGGACACGATTTACCCGCACGAGCTCAAGCGGCGCGCCGCGGGCGAGTCGCGGTCGGCCAAGCCGGGCGCGGGCTGGACGGCGTCGATCGTCACGCTGGCCCGGCTGTGCGCGGAGCACCGGGTCGAGCTGATCGCCATCGGCAACGGCACGGCCTCGCGGGAGACCGACCGGCTGGCCGCCGACCTGATGACGGCGCACCCCGAGCTCAAGCTCATCAAGATCGTGGTCTCCGAGGCGGGAGCCTCGGTGTACTCGGCGTCCGCGTACGCCTCGCGGGAGTTGCCCGCCATGGACGTGTCGCTGCGCGGCGCGGTGTCCATCGCGCGCCGCCTGCAGGACCCGCTGGCCGAGCTGGTCAAGATCGACCCCAGGTCCATCGGGGTCGGCCAGTACCAGCACGACCTGTCCGAGATGAAGCTTTCCCGCTCGCTGGACGCGGTGGTTGAGGACTGCGTGAACGCGGTCGGTGTGGACGTGAACACGGCCTCGGTCCCGCTGCTGGCGCGGGTGTCGGGCATCGGCGAGGGACTGGCCGGCGCCATCGTGGCGCACCGCGACTCGACCGGGCCGTTCCGCGGCCGCCAGGCGCTCACGAAGGTGCCGCGGCTGGGCCCCAAGGCGTTCGAGCAGTGCGCGGGCTTCCTGCGCATCACCGGCGGCGACGATCCGCTGGATGCCTCCAGCGTGCACCCGGAGGCCTACCCGGTGGTCCGGCGCATCCTGGCGGCGGCCGGAACTGGCATGCCGGAGCTGATCGGGAACACCGCGGTGCTGCGCACCCTGCGGCCGGCGGAGTTCACCGACGAGCGCTTCGGCCTGCCGACGGTGAGCGACATCCTCAAGGAACTGGAGAAGCCGGGCCGCGACCCGCGTCCCGCCTTCACGACGGCGTCGTTCGCCGAGGGGGTGGAGACGCTCGCGGACCTGGCGCCCGGCATGGTCCTGGAGGGAGTGGTCACCAACGTCGCGGCGTTCGGCGCGTTCGTCGATGTCGGCGTGCATCAGGACGGCCTGGTGCACGTGTCGGCGATGTCGCGGAACTTCGTCTCCGACCCGCGCGAGGTGGCCAAGTCCGGTGATGTCGTACGGGTGAAGGTGCTGGGCGTTGACGAGGCCCGCAAGCGGATCTCGCTGACGCTGCGGCTCGACGATGAGCCTGGCGATGGTGGCCGGGCCCCGAAGGGGGCGCGGCCCGGGTCCGGGGCGCAGGCGGGGTCCGGGGCGGCGACTGGGCCTGGGTCGCGGGACGGCTCGCAGACTAATGCGCGTCCGGCTAGCGGTGGCCGCGCCGGCGGTGGTGGTCGGGCTGCCGGGAGTGGTGGAGCGGGGAGCGGCGGGGGCGCCATGGCTGAGGCCTTGCGCCGCGCCGGGCTGGCCGACGGTACGGGCGATCGCCGTAGTGGGCGTCCCGGCAGCTGACCTGGCGGGTGTCGGCAGCGGAGCGGCCTTGCGTCATCAGCGGCTTAGCCCGTCCCCGGTGTCACGTCGGCCGGCGTCGTGCCGGGGCGGCCTGGAGGTGATGAGGCGGAGCGCAGCTAGCGGCTGAAGTTGCGGCGTCGTTTGCACGGGCTTGCGGGCCGCCGTTATTGGAGCTTGTGGCCGGCCAAAACCTCGCCGTTCATGATCACGGGGCTTTTTCAGTCAATATGACTGAAAAAGCCCCGTGATCATGAAACGGAGGCTGCGGTGCTGGGTGGCGTGGGGCTGGTGGTGTCGGGGGGCGTCGGGGGGCCTGGCGGTCCCGGCCCGACATTGAGCGGGTCAGGGGAGTCTTGACGGGATGCCTCGGTCAAGTTAAGTTACGTTATCAAATAAGTCTTAGTTTAAGTCTCCGAGCTGGCGAAACGTCACTCAGGGCTGCGCCTTGGTGCCGGTGGCCGGAATCCGCGAAAGGATCACCGTGAGTCTCATGTCCTCCGCGCAACCGCGGGGCCCGCAACCACGGGCCGCGCGACCACGGGGCCGCGCCCGTTATCGCCTCGCCGCCGCCGCCGCCGTGCTCGCCCTCGTGGCCGGGTTCCTCGGCGCCAGCGCCCGCAACGCCGACAGCGCCCACGCCGCGGCGACCTTACTGTCGCAGGGCAAGACCGCCACTGCGTCCTCGCTCGAGAACGCGTCCTTCCCCGCCTCCAACGCGGTGGATGGCAACACCGGCACCCGCTGGTCCAGCGCCTTCAGCGACCCGCAGTGGCTGGAGGTCGACCTCGGCGCGAGCGCCTCGATCAGCCAGGTCGTGCTGCAGTGGGAGACGGCGTACGCGACCGCGTTCCAGATCCAGACCTCGCCTGACGCGACGAACTGGACCACCATCTACTCCACGACCACCGGCACCGGCGGCAACCAGACGCTCAGCGTGACGGGCACCGGCCGCTACGTGCGGATGTACGGCACGGCCCGGGCCACGCAGTGGGGCTACAGCCTGTGGGAGTTCCAGGTCTACGGCACCGCGGGCACCGGCAGCGGCTGCAACACCACCGACGTGGCCCTCAATCAGCCGGCCACCGCGTCCTCGCTGGAAAACGCCAGCTTCCCCGCGTCGGCGGCTGTCGACGGCAACACCGGCACCCGCTGGTCCAGCGCCTTCAGCGACCCCCAGTGGCTGGAGGTCGACCTCGGGTCCAGCCAGACGGTCTGCGAGGTGACCCTGGACTGGGAGACCGCCTACGCCATGGCGTTCCAGATCCAGACCTCGCCTGACGGGACGAACTGGACCACCATCTACTCCACGACCACCGGCACCGGCGGCAACCAGACCCTGTCAGTCTCGGGCACCGGCCGTTATGTCCGCATGTACGGCACCGCGCGGGCCACGCAGTGGGGTTACAGCCTGTGGGAGTTCGGCGTCTACACCACGGCCGGCGGCACCGGCGGCGGCGGTGGCACCGGCGGCGGCGGTGGCGGCACCGGAGGAGCCCCGCCCGCCTCGTTCTGGGGCAACACCAGCGCCATCCCGGCCGCCAGTAACGTCCTCGAAGTCGCGATCGTGAACCAGACCAACGGGCAGTACCCCGACAGCCAGGTCTACTGGAGCTTCAACGGGCAGGAGGAGTCGATCGCGCAGCAGCCCTACATCGACATGCCGGCGAACTCGGCCGGTCGCATGTACTTTTACCTCGGCTCGCCCACTAGCCCGTACTACGACTTCATCGAGTTCACGGTCGGCGCCAGCTCGATTAACGTGGACACCACGCGAGTCGACCGGTTCGGCCTCAAGCTGGCCCTGCTGCTGCACGGCCACGACGGGTCCAACCAGGAGGTCGGCGAGAACTACGCGACCTTCCAGGAGAGCCGCGCGGCGACCTTCCAGCGGTTCCAGAACTTCGTGCCGACTCAGTTCAAGGAGCTGGCCACCGACAACGCGCCCTACGGCATCCCGTCGCCGGGCAACGATCCCGCCTTCCAGACGGGTGGCGCCGACGCGAACTACTTCACCAGCTACGCGGCCGCCAATGGCGACAGCAGCGATTCCACCGCCCAGATCTTCGGCTGCGGCGGCACGCTGGCCGCCAACCCGCCGCTGTGCGCCGGGCTCAACCGGCACGTCGCGCAGCTGCCGGCCGCGCAGCAGTCCGATCCGACGCAGTTTTACCTGGCCGCTCCGGCGAACTACTACGCCGAGTTCTGGCACCAGAACGCCATCAATGGCAAGCAGTACGGATTCCCCTACGACGACGACGCCGGGCAGTCCTCGGACATCTCGGTCACTAACCCGCAGTACATGGTGGTCGCCGTCGGCTGGTAACCCCTAACAACCGCTGATAACGGGTCCCGCGCGCCTGCCCGGTCCGCCAGGCCGGCGAGGCCGCGGGTGGCGCAAGGGCCGGCGAGGCCGCGGGTGGCGCAAGGGCCGGTGTGCGACGCTGGCCCTGGCGCCACGCGCCTGTCACGGGAGGGGGCCGAGCCGATGTGCGCTGCCGTGCTGTGGTTCCGCCGCGATCTGCGGCTGGGTGATCACCCAGCCCTGCTGGCGGCGGCGCAGGAGGGGCCCGTGGTGGCGCTCTTCGTGCTGGACGACGCGCTGCGCGGGCCGTCGGGCGTCCCCAGGATCGCGTTCCTCTACCGGACCCTGCGGGCGCTGGACGAGCAGTTGCGCGAGCGGGGCGTCCGGCTCACCGTGCGGCGGGGCCAGCCGGAGAACGTCGTCCCTGCGGTGGCGGCGCAGTGCGGTGCGACCTCGGTTCACGTCAGCGCCGATTTCGGGCCCTACGGCGCGGCCCGCGACGAGCGCGTCGCGCAGGCTCTGGGGGACCGGCCGCTGGTGGCGACCGGATCGCCGTACGCGGTGACGCCGGGGCGGGTGACCAAGCGCGACGGGACCCCGTTCCAGGTCTACACGCCGTTCTTCCGGGCGTGGGCCGACCATGGCTGGCGGGCGCCCGCCGCGTCCGGCGACGCGGACGTGTCCTGGCGCAGCCTCGATGGCGTCGCGATCCCGCGGGACCCGCGGCTGCCCGCCGGGCTGACGCTGCCTGAGCCGGGCGAGGCGGCGGCCCTGGCCGCGTGGCGCCGGTTCCGGCGCGCGCACCTGGCCGGCTATGCCGACGAGCGCGACCGGCCCGATCTCGACCACACGTCGCGGATGTCGCCGTACCTCAAGCTCGGCTCGATCCACCCGCGGACGATCCTGGCCGACCTGGGGCCCGGTGACTCGGCCTACCGGCGCGAGATCGCCTGGCGGGAGTTTTACGCCGCCGTGCTGCATTTCTGGCCGGGCAGCGCCCGCGAGTACTTCCAGCCCGCCCTGGCGAAGCTGCCGTATGAGAACGGGGCGGCGGCCGACGAGGCCTTCGCCGCCTGGGTCGCCGGCCGGACCGGGTTCCCGATCGTGGACGCCGGGATGCGCCAGCTGCTGGCGGAGGGCTGGATGCACAACCGGCTGCGCATGATCGTGGCCTCGTTCCTGGTCAAGGACCTGCACATCGAGTGGACGCGCGGCGCCCGGCACTTCATGCGCCACCTGGTGGACGGGGACCTGGCCAGTAACCAGCACGGCTGGCAGTGGACGGCGGGCACGGGCACGGACGCGGCACCGTACTTCCGGATCTTCAACCCGGTCACCCAGGGCGCCAGGTTCGACCCGGACGGGGCCTACATCCGCCGCTGGGTGCCCGAGCTGGCGGCGCTGCCCGCCCGCGAGATTCACGAGCCCTGGCGGCGCGCGGACGGCGTCCCGGCGGGCTACCCGCAGCCGCTCGTGGACCACGCTCGCGAGCGCGCCGAGTCCCTGGCGCGCTACAGCGCGCTGCGCGGCCGGCCGTGACCCGGCCTATCGTGGAAATGGTCGCTGCCGGGAACCTGATGCGCCTGGCCCGCATGCTCAGGGACGCCGGCGGCATCCCCGCCCACGGCAACCAGCGTTCGGAGTGGGACGCCGGATGCCGCTTCGATTTCGAGAACCCCGAATACCGATAACGAACCCCCCGGCCGCCTGGGTTCCAGCTGTCAACAGTAGCGTTGACGAACCGGGTGGGTCCGCGATCTAATGGGCACGGCAGCCGGGCAGGGAGAGGACTGACCATGGATGTCGTGCAGGCGCCGGCCCGCGGCCAGGCCGCCGAGGTGCTGTCGCGCTGGGTCGAGTCGTTCGCCGCCGCGCTGGCCAGCGGCGACGCGGCGCAGGTCGCGGGCCAGTTCGCCGTGGACGGCTACTGGCGCGACATCCTGGCGCTCCAGTGGTCGTACCGGACCTTCGCCGGGCGGGCGCAGATCGAGGCTGCGCTGCGGGAGACCCCCGCGTCGGCCCGGCCGCGCGACTTCCGCCTCGCCGGCGATCGCCTGCCGCCGCGACTGGTGCGCCGCGGCGGCCGCGACGTGGTCGAGGGCTTTGTCGACTTCACTGCCGCCGCCGGGAACGGCACCGCGTTCATCCGGCTGCTGACCGGGGAGACGCCGGCCGCCTGGATGCTGCTGACCACGCTGCAGGAGCTGCGCGGGCACGAGGAGGCGGTCGGCGCCCGCCGCCCGTCCGGCGTGGAGTACTCCTACAACTTCGCCGGCGACAACTGGCTCGACCAGCGGCGCCAGGCGCAGAGCTACGCCCGGCACGACCCCGAGGTCCTGATCGTGGGGGGCGGGCAGGCCGGGCTGTCGCTCGCCGCCCGGCTGGGCCGGATCGGCGTCGACGCGCTCGTCGTGGAGCGCAACGCTCGCGTTGGTGACAACTGGCGCCACCGTTACCACTCGCTGACCCTGCACAACGAGGTGTGGGCCAACTCGCTGCCGTACCTGCCGTTCCCGCCGTCGTGGCCGACGTTCGTGCCCAAGGACATGCTCGCCGGCTGGCTGGAGAGCTACGCCGAGGCGATGGAGCTCAACGTCTGGACGGGCACCGAGTTCGTCAGCGGCGCGTTCGATGAGGGCGCGCGGACCTGGACGGTGGCGCTGCGCCGGGCCGACGGCACGGTACGCGAGCTGCGCGTTCCCCAGCTGGTGCACGCGACCGGCAGCGTCAGCGGCGTTCCCCGCCGGCCTGCGCTGCCGGGCCTAGACCGGTTCGCGGGCGAGGTCGTGCACTCCAGCGAGTTCTCCAGCGGCGCGGGCTATCGCGGCCAGCATGCCATCGTGATCGGCACGGGGAACAGCGGCCACGATGTCGCCCAGGACCTGTACAGCAACGGCGCGGCCAGCGTGACGATCGTGCAGCGCAACCCGACCTGCGTGGTCAGCCTGGTCCCGAGCGGCACCCTGGTCTACGGGCTGTACTCCGAGGGCCCGGTCGAGGACATCGACCTGATCACGGCCGCCATCCCGTACCCGGTGCTGCGTGATACCTACCAGTGGCTGACGGCCAAGACCTGCCAGCTCGATAAGGAGCTGCTGGACGGGCTGGCCGCCGTGGGCTTCGAGCTGGACTTCGGTCCCGACCAGACCGGGTTCCACATGAAGTACCTGCGCCAGGGCGGCGGCTACTACATCAACGTCGGCTGCTCGCAGCTCATCGCGCAGCGGCGCATCCGGCTCGTGCACGCGCGCGACATCGCGACGTTCGGCGCGTCCGGCCTGCGGCTCTCGGATGGCGCGAGCGTCCCGGCCGATCTCGTGGTGCTCGCCACGGGGTACGAGAAGCAGCCGGCGGGCATCCGGCGGCTGTGCGGCGACGAGGTCGCCGACCGCGTCGGCGACGTCTGGGGCTTCGACGAGCAGGGCTTCATGCGCAACATGTGGACCCGGACGGGCCAGGACAGATTCTGGCTGATGGGCGGCGCCCTCAACGAGTGCCGGCTGTTCTCCCGGTTCCTGGCCCTGCAGATCAAGGCCGACCTGGAGGGGCTGGCGCCCCGGCCGGCTTAGCGGCGGCCGGCCGGCTCAGCGGCCGCGGGCGATCCGATCCTCGATGGCCTGCACGCCGTCGCGGAACGCCGGTCGGGTCGCCGACCACCGCTGCGCGTCGGTCTCCTGCGCCAGTGCGTTGGCATGTGCCGTGGTGGACAGCGCGGCACGCAACGTCGCGACCAGCCGCTGCACGTACACCTTCTCCTGGTGCGCGAGACGCTGACCGAGCGCGACGGCGGCGTCGACCAGTTCGGCCTGACCATCGATCACCGCCGCCACCAGCCCGGCGTCGAGCGCCGCGCGGGCGTCCCAGACCTCGCCGAACAGGCAGGCGAGCGTGGCGCGCTGCTGACCGACCGCGCGGGCCAGCATCCAGGCGTGGCCGCCGCCGGGGTGCAGCCGCAGGGCGGCGAAGCGCGTGTCGAATCGCGCGCTGGCGGCGGCGAGGCGCACGTCGCAGGCGAGCGCGAGATTGAACCCCGCCCCCACGGCGGGGCCGTTGACCGCCGCGATAGTGGGCAGTGGCGAGTCACGCACCCGCAGGAATCCCTGGTAGACGACCTCGATGTCGTCGAAGGCCCCGTCGGCCGCGCCGCGCAGCGTCGCCAGCTCGGCGCCCGCGCAGAACGCGCTGCCGGCGCCGGTCAGCACGATGCAACGGGTGGCCTCGTCGCGCTCGGCGCGATCCATCGCCGCGTCGATCGCCTGCACGAGCGGGGCCGTGAGGATGTTACGGCGGGCCGGGTCGTTCAGCGTCACCACCGCGACGCCGCCCCGCAGTTCGAGCGCGACCAGGTCATCCGGCATGCCGATCGTCTCCCTGAGCCCGGCGGCGCGCCCGTGATCGGGGTCGCGCCCATGGTTCGTTACAAGTCCGTCGTCAGTTCCGGGACACTACCGTGCACGTCGAGAACTGAGTCGATCCCCCCTGGCCGGTTGCGACGGCCGTTTGCGCCCCGGGCACCTGCCGGTCGCCGGCGTCACCCATGACCTGCAGCGCGCATTCCGCGAGGCGGATCAGCGCGGTCGCGCCGACGGGGTTGGCGGCCTGCGGGCCGCCGGAGGGGTTGATCACGGGGCCGCCGCCATCGCGGTGGCCGAAGCCGGCGGCGACCAGCTCGGGACCCTCCCCGGCGGTGCAGAACCGCAGCGGCGCGTACGCCATGGTCTCGGCGTGGTCGAACGGCGCGTGGATCTCCACGACGTCCGCGGCGGCCGCCGAGGCCAGGCCCGCCTCGCCGAGCGCGCGCTGCGCGGCCAGCTGCAGCGTCAGCAGCTCGACGAGGTCGCCCTCGGGCCGGCCGATGCGATCACCCATGTTGTAGGTGTCGGTCACGGTCGCCCGGCTCCGCACGACCGCGGCGGGCCGGCCCCTGGCCCCGGCCGCGGACATGCGGGCGATGATGACGGCGCACACGCCCTCGGAAATGGGGCACGCGTCGAGCTGCCGGATGGGCCAGGCCAGCATTCGCGAGCTGAGCACGTCGTCAGCGGTGTACGCGGTGCGGATCTGCGCGAGGGGGTTCCGGGCGGCGTGCTCGAAATTGCGTTCCGCGACCCGCGCCCACAGCTGCGCGGTGTAGCCCCACCGCTGCATCATGCGGCTGGCCCGCAGCGCGCCCATCGATACCGTCGACAGGCCGGTGTCACGCTCGTAGATCGGATCGAAGATGGAGTTGAACACCGCCGGCACGCTGCGCGCCTGCGCCATCCGCTCGACGCCCAGGACCATGGCGGCGTCGCCGTGCCCCGCCTCCAGCAGGTCCATCGCCGCGTACGCGGCGGCGATCCCCGTCGTCCCTCCGGTGTTGACCCGCATGCTCCACTTGCCGACCGCGCCGGCGGCCGGCAGGAACCGCTTGTCCGGGCAGTTCTCCCCGGCCAGCGCGTCCGGGGCGAACCCGCCGATGACCAGGTCGATGTCGCCGATGCTCAGGCCGCTATGATCGAGCGCTTCGCGTGCGGCGGCATAGACCAGCTCCGGCGTCGAGTGCTCATGCCGGCGGCGGTACGGGGTCTGGCCGACGCCGATGATAGCCAGCTGCTCCGGGCCGGTCACGCCGGGTCGTCCAGGGTGAAGACGAAGTCGGTAATCCGGCCCTCGCACGCGCCAGTGAACCGGGCGGTCACCCGCGGGCGGCGCAGCAGCACGGCGCCGGCCGCGTCCGGATCGGTGAGGTCGATGCCGTCCACGAAGTTGAGGACCGCGGTGGAGGCGCCCTCGAGCGCGACGTACCCGACGACCAGCGGCGGCTCCGGCAGGCCCGGAAACGACGTGGTCAAGATCGTGAATGTCTCGAGCGTGCCGTGCGGGCTGACCTGCACCCAGTCGGTGGTCTCGACGAAGCACGCGTCGCAGAAGCCGCGGGCCGGCACCAGCACCCGCTCGCACTGCGGACAGCGGCTGCCCATGATGCGCCGGGCGGCCAGCTCGGCGAAGAACCGGCTCGCCGCCGCCCCGGCAAAGTAGGTGTAGTCGAAGGCCCAGTGCCCGTCAATGGTCAGCGGTTCGGTGGCCCGTGGTTCGGTGGCCCGTGGTTCGGTGGCCCGTGGTTCGATGATCAGCGGCGGCGCGTTCTCGCCGGCGGATTCCTCCATGTCACGCCCCCTCCAGTAGCACGGCGGCCTGCACCTGCGCGGCGACGACGGACGACCCGGTCGCGAGCGCCGTCGTCCGCGCCGTCGCGGCCTCGCACAGCCGCGCTGCCGCCCCGGCTATCCGCACCAGGCCCATCGCCGGAGCGCAGTACCCGGCCGCGTACCCGCCGCTCGGGTTCACCCGGTCGCCGCTCGCCAGCAGGGCCATGCCCTCGCCGCGGGCGACCGCTCCGACGGCCTCGGCCGCGAGCGCCTCGTCGAAGAGCGTCAGCCCGTCGAGCTCCAGGATGTCGACCCCGGCGGCATGGGCGCCGCCCGCCGCGAGCGCCTGGGCGCTGGCGGCCCGCAGTGCCGGCAGCCCGGTCAGATCCCGGTCGCCGAGGTCGTAGGGCTCGGTGGACATGCCGACGCCGGCCACCCGGACCGGTCCGGGGGAGCTGCTCAGCACCGTGGCGGCCACCACGTCGGCCCAGACCGGCAGTTCGGCAGCGCGCAGCGGCCACGCCGCGGCAGGCGTGCGCGCCGGGTCGGCCGGCCGCGCGCCGCGGCGGGCCGCGGCAGCGCCGCGGCAGCGGTCGTAGCCGGGGTAGTCGCCGAGGCAGCGGGCGGCCCGCAGCCCGCTGACGGCGATCTCGGTGAGCGCGAGCGGGCGGGCGGTGAACGGGTCGAACAGCGCGTGGGAGATCTCGTCGACGGGACCCTCGCTGGCCCGGCCCCAGGCCGCTACCAGGCAGGTGTCGACCGATCCGGACCGGACCCGGGCGTCGCCGAGCACGAAGGCGAGTGCCCCGTCGTCGCCTAGGCGAGTCTCGTCCCTGAGATACGCGGCGGCGGCGGGGGCGGTGACCATGCTGGTGAGGCCGCGGCCATCAACGAGGTCATGGGCGGCCAGCACGATGGCGCCGAGGTCGGCGGCGCGCAGGCCTGCCTCGCGCAGAGCCGCGCTCACGCAGTCGAAGATGAGATCGGTCAGGCTTCGCGAGGCGTCGCGCCAGGTGGTGCTCACCGCGGAGCCATGCAGGTACACCGGCCGCATCACCCCTCCTTGGTACTGGCTCGCCAGTGTTCTGTCAACGGTTGTGTTGAAAAACTCGCGGGACGAGTTCAGGTAATGTCGGTGCGACGTGGGCCGGGCCGGGCCCCGGCGCGGAGAGGATATGCCTTGGCCAGTCGATCGCCCGCGACCACTGTGCCTGCCGCCACTACGGGAGACGGTGCTACGCGAGACGGTGCTACGCGAGACGGTGCGAGCTCGATCGGCCGTCGCCGCACGCATGCCCGGCGCGACCCCAGCGTGGGTTACATCGAGCGGCGGCAGCGGCTACTGGCCGCCGCCGCCGAGGTGTTCAAGGACCAGGGCCTGGACGCGACCAGCATCAGCGACATCGCCGAGCGGATGGGCGCCGATCGCGCGTCGGTGTACTACTACTACGGCAGCAAGCAGGAGATCTTCCTCGCGCTGGTCCGGCAGGGCGTGGAGGAGATCGTCCTGGCCAGCGAGGACATCGCGAGCTCGGGCGAGTCCGCCACCGTCCGGCTGCAGCGGCTGGTGGAGTCGCAGCTAGAGGCCTACGAGCGGCACTACCCGTTCATTCACCTCTACATCCAGGAGGACATGAACCGGGTACCGGGCGACGGCACGACCGCCGGCGAGGAACTGAAGGCGCTGGGGCTGCGGTACGAGGCTGCGATCGAGCAAATAACCCGCGACGGCGTCATCTCGGGCGAGTTCCGGCCGGACCTCGACGCGCGGCTGGTCATGTTCGCGATCCTCGGCGCGGTCAACTGGACCCACCGCTGGTTCGTGCCGGGCGGGCGGCTCACCGGCGCCGAGGTCGGGCAGACGTTCGCGGACATCTTCCTGCAGGGCGTCCTGGCGGGCCGCCAGCGCCGGTAGTCAGGGTCCTGAGCGCAGGGTCGGCCGCCCTGGGCACATGAGAAATATCCTCATCAGCTTCAACCCGCGCCGCCCCGGCCCGCCAGATCAAGACCAATCTGCGCCACCATCCCAAGATCAGCGAATATGGCCGCAAGCGTCCCCACCGGCGCAGCGCCGCCGACCTCAAACGTCACCGTGAATAGCTTCGCCACGCGGCAGAGTCTCGCACGCCCGCCACGCGTGAGTGCGCTGCCGATGGGACCATCGCCATGCTGATGCGCAACACAAACCGGCGCAGATGGTCATGTCCGTGACTCTGTCGGCCGGCCGTGGGACCGTTGCTCAATGAGCAGCCTTCCGACAGCGGTTGACCTGTTCAGCGGCGCAGGCGGCGCATCGCTCGGGGTAACAGGCGCTGGGTATGACCTGCGGCTAGCAGCAGACCTCAGCGCCGCGTGCGGCCTGACCCACACTGCCAATCTCCCGGGCGACTTCCTCGTCGCCGACCTCCGCGAAGTTGACGCCGAGAAGATACTGACCGCCGCCGGCCTCGCTGCAGGCGACCTGGACCTGCTCTTTGCCGGCCCGCCCTGCCAGGGCTTTTCCATCATCGGCTCACGCGTCATCTGGGACGAGCGGAACAACCTCTTCCGCGAAGTCCTGCGGATCGCTGGTGAGACCCACCCCAGATGCATCGTCATCGAGAACGTGCCCGGCCTCGTCAACCTCGCCCACGGCGCTTACCTCCGCGCCATCCTGGAAGGCCTGGACAATCTCGGCTACAACGCCGCGTGCGCGGAGCTGCTGGCAGCGCAATATGGCGCCCCGCAGATGCGCTGGCGCTTGGTGATCATCGCGTGGCGCAAAGACCTCGGAATACCCGCCGGCTACGGATTCCCGCAGCCCACCGCGGGCACTGCCGGCATCGGCGACCTGCTGCCCAACGTCACCATAACCGCCCGGCAGACAGCCGGATTCGTCACCACCAGGGAAGCCATCGGCGACCTGCCGCCCATCACGGCTGGGGAGGAGCTCTCCGATTACACCGGGCCACCCGCGTCCGGCTACCAGCGAGCCATGCGCCTGAACCTGGACCGCGAACTCTTCAACCACTACGCAGCCCGGCTATCACCGGCAAACCTCGCGCGCATGGCCAGACTCGCGCCAGGCCAGGACTGGCGGGACCTGCCCCGGGACATGCTCCCCGGCAGCATGCAGCGCGCGCTGCGCAAAGACCACACTCGCCGCTACCGGCGCATGACATGGGACGGCGTTCCCCGCTCCGTCATCACTAGGTTTCGCGACCCCAAGTCCGGCGAGTACACCCACCCGGAGCAGAACCGCACTATCTCCATCCGTGAGGCGGCCCGCCTCCAGGGATTCCCCGACAGGTTCGTCTTCTACGGCGATCGCTCCAGCCAGTACGACCAGGTCGGCAACGCCGTACCGGTCCAGCTAGCCGAAGCCATCGCGGGTGAAGTACGGCGATGCCTGCGCGGCAGGCCGACCGCGCAGCTACGCGACCCCTTCCGCCGCCGCCCGGTCCCCTTCATCGGCGCTGAGGGCCAGCTCATCCCCGCACTGATACCCCTGGTCGCGTCAATCCC
>DATKRH010000139.1:0-35570 GCA_035532295.1 Streptosporangiaceae bacterium | reverse complement strand
TCTCGAGCGGCTGAGCGAGCGGGCGGAAGCCTTCGCCGAGTGCCTGCACCTCATGAAGGAATACGTGGCCAGGAACCCGCCGCGCAATCAGGAGGACGGCGATCTGATCCGGCTCCTGGCGATGGCGATGGGCGTCCTGGAACAGCAGGACTAGCGGGCTCGGCGCAGCCACCGCGGTCGGCGCCGGCCTGGCAGGGCACAATGCTGGCATGCCGGATATCACGCCAGATGCAGCCGGACGGCCCGTCCGTACCGCAGCCGATTCCTTCGTCACCGCGCTCGCCGACCTCGATCCCACCGTGGCTACCTTCCTCGGCCTGCGCCCCGACGAGGACGGGATGCCGGATTTCTCGCCCGCCGGGCAGCGGGCCAAGGACGACCTCGCCCGGTCAACGCTGGCCGCGCTGGCCGCGCTGCCGGACGCCGCGCTGGATGCCCCGTCGGCCGCCCCGGCGCCGGCCGACGGTGACGAGCGCCGGTGCGCCCGGCTGCTGCGTGAGCGGCTCGAGGCCAGCCTGGCCATGACCGATGCGGGCGAGCACCTGCGCGAGGTGTCCAACATTTTCGGTCCCGTCCAGCGCATCCGCAGTGTCTTCCTGATGATGCCGGCCGCGACGGCCGATGACTGGGCCGTCATCTCGCGGCGGATGACCCGGGTCCCGCAGGCCCTGGCCAGCCACCGCGAATCACTGGCGACGGGAGCGCGGCAGGGCCTGTTCGCCGCGCCGCGCCAGGTGCGCACGGTCACCGGCCAGCTGGGCGACTGGCTGAGCGCCCGGGCCGGCGCCGGCTGGTTCGCCGAGTTCGCCGCGGGTGCCGACGTGCCGCCCGCCCTGCGCGCCGAGCTGGACGCCGCCGCGGGGACCGCCGCCGAGGCTATCGCCGGCCTGCGGGACTGGATGACCACCGAGTACCTGCCGCAGGCGGCGGGAACGCCGGACGGAGTAGGCGAGGAGCGGTACCGGCGATCGGCCCGCCTGTGGACCGGCGCGAACCTGGACCTGGCACAGGAGTATGAGTGGGGCTGGTCACAGTACCGGCAGCTCCGCCAGGACATGGAGGCCGAGGCGCGGCGCGTGCTGCCCGGCTCCGCCCCGGCGGAGGCGATGCGGTACCTCGACGAGTTCAGCCCGGCCGTCGATGGCGTCGAGCAGGTGCGGCTGCGGCTGCAGCAGATGATGGACGACGCCATCAGCGACCTGCAGGGCACTCACTTCGACCTGGCCGAGCCGCTCCGGACGGTCGAGGCCAGGATCGCCCCGGCGGGCAGCGCGGCGGCTCCGTACTACACCTCGCCATCGCAGGATTTCTCCCGGCCCGGCCGGACCTGGCTGCCGACGCTCGGCCGTACCAGGTTCCCGGAGTGGAGCCTGATCAGCGTCTGGTACCACGAGGGCGTGCCCGGCCATCACCTGCAGCTCGCGCAATGGGTGTACCTGTCGAAGCAGCTGTCGGTGTATCAGACCACCCTCGGCGGCGTGAGCGCGTGCCTGGAGGGCTGGGCCCTGTACGCCGAGCGGCTGATGGACGAGCTGGGCTATCTCAAGCCCGCCGGGGCCCGGCTGGGCTACCTGGACGCCCAGATGATGCGAGCCGTCCGCGTCGTGGTCGATATCGGCATGCACCTGGGGCTGACGGTGCCGGCGGACTCGCCCATCGGCGCGGGCGAGACCTGGACTCCGGAGCTGGCGAGCGAGTTCTTCAAGGCGCACAGCGGCCGGGAGGCTGCCTTCATCGACAGCGAGATCGTGCGTTACCTGAGCGCGCCCGGTCAGGCGATCAGCTACAAGCTGGGCGAGCGGGCCTGGCTGGAGGGCCGCGAGGCCGCCCGGGCGGCGCGCGGCGCCAGCTTCGACCTCAAGTCGTGGCATATGGCGGCGCTGTCCCTCGGCTCGCTCGGGCTCGACGATCTGAGCGCCGAGCTAGCCCAGCTCTAGCCGGCCCGCTAGTCCGGCCAGCGCGCCGCCTCCGGCGACCGGCGCCGCAGATCGTCGCGAACCTCGCGGCCGAGCCTGCGGGTCTCCCGCCGGTTCAGCAGCGCCCCGGCGGCCGCGCCGGTCAGGAACGGCCCGAGCGAGGTGGCGCTGCGCCCGGCCTTGGCGACGAGCCGGCGCTCCAGCCGCCGCCGCAGCGGGGAGCCGATCGCGAGGACCAGGCCGCCGGGCGCGAGGCCGACCCCGCGACGGTGCGCCCAGGCATCGACGTAGGCCATCATCCGGTCGGCCGCCGAGCCCGGCGCGCGCATGCCGTAGACCTCGTGCAGCTCGGCGACCAGCTTGAGCTCGATGCCGACCAGGGCCATCGTCTCGATGCCGATCTCCACTGGCGCGACCGGAACGACCGGCAGCACCATCGCCGCCCCCACGCTGGCCCCCACACCCGCCGCGGCTCGGGAGGCGCCGTCGATGAGGGCGTCCGCCAGTTCCTCGGGGGTAAGGCCGGGGAACTGGCGGCGGAGGGTTTCCAGGCTGCGGATCGGCAGCCGCGGCGCCATCGTGAGCACCTCCCCGGTCAGCCACCGGACGCCAGAGCGCAGGCCCACCCAGGCGCCGTGCCCGCCGCGCCCCGCCAGCCGGGGGATGCCCAGCGCGAGCCGGCGCCGCATCGTCTCGGTGCGCGCCTCGCTGATCTCCCCGGCCAGCTCCGCGACCTGCTCGGGCAGCAAGAGGTCGGAGGTGGGCCGGTCGGCTGGGGAGTCCGCTGGGGGGTCCGCTGGAGGGTCCGCTGGGGGGGTGCCGGAGTTGTCCATGGGCTAGGGCTACCCGAGCGCGACAGGTGTAAGCAAATCGAGCCCAGCGCGGCGCGCCCCGCAGCGCCGCCGCGTGCCCGTCGTGCCGCTGCCGCCCGGCCCGGACACTCGCGCAGCTCCAGAGTCTCCCGACATGCATCCTCCCGGGCCGCAGGGGCTATGGAAGGAAACCTACCGACCATGACCGGAATCATGGCCGCGTAACGGGCCCCCCGTTATAACTCCATAATCGTTCCGCTCGTGCCGCCTAGACCTGATGCTCCAGGGCGCGGCGGGTGAGCACTCGCGCCAGGTGCTGCCGGAAGGCCCGGTCGGCGTGGATGTCCTCGCCCGGCGATGTCCCCTCGGCGGCTAGCAGCGCCGCCTGCGCCGCGCTGGCCCCGCCGGCCGCCGCCTGCTCGGCCGCTCGCGCCCGGATGGGCACCGGGCCCATGTTGGCCAGGGCGATCCGGCCGCCCGTGGCCGCGACGCCGACGATCGCCCAGTCGTTGGCCCGCCGGGTGAACTTCTGGTAGCCCCACGGCTGGCCGGGCCGACTGGGCACGCGGACGGCGGCGAGCAGTTCGTCCGGCTCCAGGACCGTCTCGAAGTAACCGGTGAAGAAGTCGTCGGCCATCACCGTGCGGGACCCGGCTGGCCCGCGCAGCTCCACGGACCCGCCGAGCGCGACCAGCGCCATCGGCAGGTCGGCGGCGGGGTCGGCGTGGGCGAGCGAGCCGCCGATCGTGCCGCGGTGGCGGATCTGCGGGTCCCCGACCTGGGCGGCCGCGTGGGCCAGCAGCGGTGCGCCGCCGCGGATCAGCTCCGAGGCGGCCAGGTCAGCGTGGCTGGTCATCGCCCCGATGACTATCTCGTCGCCGACGCCGGTGATCCCGGTCAGCTCGGTCACCCGGCCGAGGTCGATGAGCACCTCCGGCGCGGCCAGCCGCAGCTTCATCATCGGCAGCAGCGAGTGGCCGCCGGCCAGCAGCTTGGCGTCGTCGCCGTGGGTGGCCAGCAGCTCGAGGGCGTGGGCCGCCGAGGTAGCTGCGACGTAATCGAACGGCGCTGGTATCACTGGCCCGCCTCCACTGGCTCCCCGGCCGCCGCGAGGACGGCGCGAACGATGTTGTGGTAGCCGGTGCACCGGCAGAAGTTGCCCTCTAGCCCCTCGCGCACCTGCGTCTCGGTGGGATGCGGGTTCTCCGCCAGCAGCGCGGTCGCGGCCATCACCATGCCGGGCGTGCAGAACCCGCACTGCAGGCCGTGCTCCTGGCGGAACGCCGCCTGCATGGGGGACAGCCTGTCGCCGTCGCCGACGCCCTCGGCGGTGGTGACCTCCTGGCCTGCGGCCTGCACGGTCAGCACGGTGCAGGACTTCACCGACTTGCCATCCAGCAGCACGGTGCAGGCGCCGCACGAGGTGGTGTCGCAGCCGACGTTGGCGGCGCGCAGCCCCAGATGCTCGCGCAGGTAGTGCACGAGCAGCAGCCGCGGTTCCACGTCATCGGAGCGCGGCTTGCCGTTGACCGTGAGGTTGACCTGCATTAAGCGTTCTCCTTCTGCGCCGCGGCCTGGATTGCGGTCCAGACGCGCTGCGGCGAGGTGGGCATGTCGATGTGGCGGACGCCGAGGTGAGCGACGGCGTCGATGACGGCGTTCTGCACCGCCGGCGTCGCGCCGATCGTCCCGGCCTCGCCGATGCCCTTGGCCCCGAGCGGGTTGTACGTGGTCGGGGTGGCCATGTCGGCGAGCTCGAAGCTGGGGACCTCCGTCGCGGACAGGAACGGGTAGTCCGCGAAGCTCGCCGTCAGCGGGTTGCCGTCGGAGTCGTAGACCATCTCCTCCAGGAACGCCTGCGCCGCGCCCTGCGCGATGCCGCCATGCCGCTGGCCCTCGGCCAGCAGCGGGTTCAGCACCACTCCCGCGTCGTCGACCGTCACGACCCGGCGCAGGAAGACCTTGCCGGTCTCGGTGTCGACCTCGACGACCGCGACGTGGCTGCCGAACGGGTAGGTCGCCCCCGGCGCGGAGAACACGGTCCGCACCAGCAGCCGTTCCTCCGCCGCCAGGGCCGGGAGCGCGATCGATGCCTCCGGGTCGCCGGCGACGGCGAACGCGCTGCGCTCGACGTCGAAGACCAGGTCGGCCGGGCTTACCTCCAGCTCCGCCGCGGCCCGATCCCGGGCGACCTCGATGAGCTCCTGGGAGGCCTGCTGGACGGCCGCGCCGCCCTGCTGCAGGCTGCGCGAGCCGCCGGTGCCGCCGCCCTGCGGGATCAGGTCGGTGTCGCCCCACTTCAGGGTGATCTTGTCCATGGGAATGCCGAGCTCGTCGCTGGCGAGCATGGCCCAGGCCGTCTCGTGGCCCTGGCCGTGCGGCGAGGTGCCGGTCAGGATGGTGGCGGTGCCGTCCGGATGGACCTCGACGGTGGCGTTCTCGTTCGGCGGCCCGGACTCGTCGCCGCCGCCGGTGATCTCCACGTACGAGGCCAGGCCGATGCCCAGCTGCAGGACGTCGCCGCGGGCCCGCCGCTCCGCCTGCTCGCGGCGCAGCTCGTCGTACCCGGCCGCCCGCAGCGCGGCCTCCAGCGCGGTCACGTAGTCGCCGCTGTCATACAGCGCCCCGAAGTCGGTCTGGTGCCCCTCGGTGAACGGCGGCAGCAGGTTCTGGCGCCGGATCTGCGCCGGGTCCATCCCGATCTCGGCGGCGAACAGGTCGATCGCCCGCTCGAGGGCCGCCGTCGCCTCCGGCCGCCCGGCGCCGCGGTAGGCGCCGATCGGGGTCGTCGTGGTGACCACGCTCGTCGCGAACGCCTCGGCGTGCGGGATCGCGTACGGCCCCGGCGCCATCAAGATGGTCAGCGAGGGCAGGAGCGCCCCGAGCCGGGGGTAGGCGCCGGCGTCCTGGAGGATCGCCAGCCGGTAGGCGAGCACGGTGCCGTCGCGGTTGCCGCCGATCGTGACGGTGTTCTCCTGCGCGCGGCCGTGGGTCATCGCGATCAGGTTCTCGAACCGGGTCTCGCTCCACCGGGCCGCTCGGCCAAGCTCGCGCGCCACCCAGGCCATCACGGCGTGCTCGGGATCGGCGCCGAACTTCGCGCCGAACGCGCCGCCGACGTCCGGGGTGATGACTCGCACGCTGGCGGGGTCGACGCCGAGCTGCCGGGCCAGGCTCCCGCGAGTGCCCTGCGCGCCCTGGTTGGGAATCCAGGCCGTGAGCCGGCCGTCCTCGCCCCAGACGGCTGCCCCGGAGCGGGACTCCATCGGCGCGGGAGCGACGCGCTGGTTGGTGATCACCTCGGTGACCACGACCTCGCAGTCGTCGAACAGGTCGGCCCGCTGCGCCTCGCGGTTGCCGAACTCGGCGGCCACGTTCGTGCCGGCCGCCTCGAACAGCAGGACATCGCCGGTCATCGCCGTCTCGAAGCCGACGACCGCGGGCAGCGGGTCATAGTCGACGCTGACCAGCTCGACAGCGTCCTCGCCCTGGTAGGGCTCCTCCGTGACGACCACCGCCACCGGCTCGCCGACGAAGCGCACGGTGTCGGTCGCGAGCAGGTGCTGCACCATCTCCTGGTTCATCATGGGGAAGCCCTTGCGGAGCGGCAGGTCAGCCAGGTCGGCCCCGGTGAAGACGGCGACGACGCCGGGCGCCTCCCGCGCGGCACTGACATCGATGCCGGTGATCGCGGCGTGCGCGATGGGCGACCGGACGAAGAACAGATGACAGGCGCCGGAGAGCCGCTCGTCCACGACATCCTCGGTATACACGCCGCCCGTGGTCAGGAACCGGGGATCCTCCGTCCGCAGGACCCGCGTGCCCAGGATGCTCACCGACGAACCAGCTCCCTTCACATGTGCTCGGCTGGCCGCTGTCCTGCCGGGCTGCCCGAACTCCGGCTGCTGCCGACGGGAGGGCTCCTGGCATCTTGCCCGGCATCTGCGGCCGGGCGCGACCAGCACTGCCGATCTTGCCTGTTGCGCCTCCAGCAGGTCAAACCGCTGCAAGCCCGGGCCAGGCTAACACCGGCGGGAAGCCCGCCAGCGCGCGCCAGCCCGGCGCGGGATCAGGCGCGGGCTCAGGCGAGGGCTCAGCATCGTGCTCGCCCGCTATCCGTCAGCTTTGTTGTGCGCGGAAAGCGATGACTAGTAGCGTTCTCACTGGTTTCCCTCCGGGAGCGGGCTCCCGGGCTTCGGCAATCTTTGGTTCGCTTCCGCCTTTCCGCAGCTAGAGCGAGTGCGCGCCGGGAAGAATCCGCTGTCTGGCCGGGTTGGCACCGGGGGGTAATTGAGTTTCGGGCCGGTGGCCTGGCCAGCTAGCATTGACAGCTGTCGATGCTCAGATCGGAGCCTTTCGTGTTCTCGTGCGCGCCCGCGCGCCGCCTGTCTGGCGCGCTGCGGCGTTTTCCTGTTCTTGGTATCCGAGATTTTCAGCTCTTGCTCGCCGATCGCCTGCTGGCCCCGGCCGCCTATGCGTTCTCGCTGGTCGGAGTCTCGTTCGCGGTTCTGGACGCGACCGGATCCACCGCCGACCTTTCCTACGTGCTCGCCGCGCAGATCGTCCCGTCGCTCATCTTCACCGTCATCGGCGGCGTCGTCGCCGACCGGATCAGGCCGCAACTGGTCATCATCGCGGGCAACATCATGATCGCGCTTGGTGAGGGCACGTTCGGGGTCCTGGTGCTGACCGGTCATCCGCGGCTCTGGCAGATGATCGCGCTGGAGACCGTGACCGGCACCGGCATGGCGATCTTCTACCCCGCGTCGCAGGCACTGCTGCCGCGACTGGTCCCGTCCGGCCTGCTGCAGCAGGCCAGCGCGGTCAGCCGGCTGGCGATGAACGGCGGCCAGATGGGCGGAGCCGTACTGGCCGGCCTGGCGGTAGCCGCGCTCGGTCCCGGCTGGGCCCTGCTGGCCTGCGGTACCGGGATGCTCGGGACGATTCCGCTGATGGCGAGCCTGCGCGTCTCGGCGCACGGCCCCACTCAGGGCAGCAGCATGCTCCGCGACCTGCGCGACGGCTGGTCGGAGTTCCGCTCGCATACCTGGCTGTGGGTAATCGTCGCGGAGTTCGGCGTCATCCTGATGGCCTGGTACGGGGGATTCCAGGTGCTCGGGCCCGCGGTCGCCCGCGCCCACCTGGGCGGTGCCGCGGCGTGGGGCGCGATCACGGCCGCCGAGTCCGTCGGCCTGATCGTCGGCGGATTCGTCTCGCTGAGGTTCACCCCGCGACGGCCGATGCTGTTCATCGCGGTGATCGGCGGCGCCATCGCGATCTCGCCGATCTCGCTCGCATCGCCGTGGCCGCTGCCGGTGGTCTGCCTGGCGTCACTGTGCCTCGGCGTCACGATGGAGATCATGATGGTGCAGTGGACCGTGGCGCTGGCCCGGAACATTCCGCCGCGGATCCAGGCGCGGGTGTCGTCGTATGACGCGCTGGGCTCGGTCATGGCCATGCCCCTCGGCGCGGTGGTCGTCGGCCCCATCGCCGCCGCCGCCGGAGTGTCCGCCACCGAGTACGGCGCGGGCGCGCTGATCATCATCGTCGCGCTGCTGGCCCTGATCCCGCGCGAGATCCGCCAGATGCGGGTCGGCCGGGCCCAGGCGCCGACCGACCCGGCCGAGCTCGCCGGTCCGGCCGACGCTGCCGCCGTCCAGGCCTCAGCCGCCGCGCCGGCACGCTAGCAAACGTGGATGTCCGGTAGCTATCGCCAGGGGCGACGCAATACATGGGTTACGTGGTGGCGGGCTGCTAGTTGGTGGGCGTCGGCCGGGATGCTGGCTAGGTCGGGCAGGTCGTCCAGCAGTCCGGGGTCGCCCTCCTCTCCCGATCATTCGCTGTTGCTGCTCGCCGACTGCTGTTGGTCGCTGGCTACTGCCGCTCGTTCGGTACCCGTGCCTCTATCAGCATCAGTGACGCGCCGCATAACGTTCTGGGGCGGGACGGGGAGTTCGGCGGCAGTCCGGTTGCTTGAGCTGTAGCCGCCCTTCTCGACGACCGACTTGTCAACTTTGTGGATCTCGTTGACCTCCGGCTGGGCCTTCTTGGCCACTGCCGCTCCTTCCGTTCTCGCCTGCCTACCTGGCTGCCACTGTACGTCGCTCCGGGCGGGTGTCGATACCTAGAATAGCCGTCTATTTAAGTAGCATAGGTAAATTGCCGTCGTGTTCTTCCGCCTGTTCTTGCTGGTCATCGGCTTGCCCCGTCATTACCTCGCTCTTTCTCCGGTCGCTTTCCGGGGCCTGTCAGCTTGTCAGCTGTCAGCGGCGCCGCGAATTGCATTTGCCAGGCGGGAATCGGGATGCGCGGGACGGGGGCCCGCCACCCCGTGCGGGAGGTCAGGCGGCATGCAGTCCGGCCCGGCGGGCGGTGCTGGGCGGGCGGGGGATCCCGGGTCCCGGCGGGCCGGGACCCGGACTGGGCGGCGGGGTTACTGCCCGGCGGCTGGCTTGCTGGCGGCCAGTTCGGCGGTCAGCTCGTCGAGGCTGGGGGTGACGAGGGTGTGGGGGCGGGCGGTGAGGTCGCGTGCGGTGGCGACGTAGCGGGTGCGGTCGGGGCGGTACTGGCGCCAGAGGCGGTAGCGGGGGAACCCGGCGGCGGCCAGGGCCATCTCGTCGGGGTCAGGCGGGCTGCCGGGGCCGGGGGTGGTCATGGCCGGGCGGTGTCGGGGGCGAGTATGGCCGGGGCGGCGGTGATGGCGGTTAAGACGCGGGTGATCCCGGCGGCAACGTCGGCGGGCGGGACGGTGCGGTCGGTGAACCAGCGCAGTTCGGCCCAGCCGTCCTCGTCGATCATGACCTCGGCCCTGGCGCGGCCGGGCGGGCAGATGACGGCGGTGACGTCCAGGCCGGCGATGTGGTCGCCGTTGGTGGTGGCGGGGATGCCGGTGGCAGTGAGGCCGGAGGCGATGGCGCGGATCCAGCCGGCGGGATCGGCGGGCGCTGCGTTCGGGCGGCCGTGGCCGGGCTCGGTCATGGGGTGCTCCTCTCGGGGGCGGGCGTGTCCTGGCTATGATGCACTCGCCGCCGATGTAAATGCAACAGATGCGTTTACATCTGATGCGTTCACAGTTTCGGTACACTCCCGGCATGCCCCGACAGCGCGCCACGCCCACCGTCCGGCACCGCCGGCTCGCCGCCGAGCTGCGGCGGCTGCGCGAGACCGCCGGGCTGACCCAGGAGGACGTATCCGAGCGGACCGGCAAGGACCGCTCCACGCTGTACCGGCTGGAGAACGCCCAGCAGCTGCCGCAGCGCTCCACCCTCATCCAGCTCCTGGACCTGTACGGCACCAGCCCGGACCCGCGCGCGGACCTGCTGGTGCTGCTGCGCGAGGCCGGGCGGCGCGGCTGGATGCAGCCGCACCGCTCCGACCTGCCGGCCGTCTACTCCGACTACATCAGCTTCGAGTCCGAGGCCCGGACAGTCTCCAACTACGAGTCGTTGTTCATCCCCGGCCTGCTGCAGACCGAGGACTACGTCCGCGCCGTCATCGCCGGCACCCTCCCGCACGCCACCACCGCCGAGGTAGAAACCCGGGTCACCGCGCGGATGGAACGCCAGGCACTACTCACCCGCGACAGCCCGCCGCAGCTGTGGGCGATCATGGACGAGGCCGCCGCGCGGCGGCTGGTCGGCGGCCCCTCCGTGATGGCCGCCCAGCTCGCCCGGCTGGCCGACGCGGCGGCCCTGCCGCACGTGACCGTCCAGGTCATCCCCTACGCCGCCGGCGCCCACCCCGGCATGCCCGGCTCGTTCATCGTGCTGGAGTTCCCCGACCCAGCCGACCAGGGCCTGGTCTACCTCGACAGCATGGCCGGCGACCTGTTCCTCGACTATGACCAGGAGATCCGCCGGTATATCCTCATGTTCGAGCACCTGCGCGCCGCCGCCCTGCGCCCGGGCCAGAGCACGGCGCTGCTCGCGGAGATCGCCCGGCAGCATGGGAAAGGGGAAACCCAGTGAGCGCACCCGACCTGTCCCGCGCCCAGTGGCGCACCAGCACCCGTAGCAGCGGCAACGGTGCCTGCGTCCAGGTCGCCCTCAACCTCCCCGGCATCATCGCCATCCGCGACTCCAAGAACCCTGAGAGCGGCGTCCTCATCCTCCCCCCGCAAGCCTTCACCGCCCTCACCGCCAGCATCCGCGCAGGATCCCTCCGGCTACCCTGACCAGCCCTGACCAGAACCGGACCGCGACCTTGGGCAGCTGGATGACCAGGGCGTCGGCGATTGTCTGGCCGGTGTCCTGCGGCGTGGCGGAGGCGGGGCCTGCCTGATATCGTCACCGATCGGCAGCGCGAGTTCCGATGTGGGTCCAGGCGCCGGCGCCGCAGCCGCGGCGGACGCTACGCGACCAGCTCGGCGGAGCCGGCGAACGCGGCCCACAGGCTCGCGTAGGTGCCGCCGAGTTCCAGCAGTTCCGCGTGCGTGCCGATCTCGGCGATCTGGCCGGACGTTATGACGACGATGCGGTCCGCGGCGGCGGCGGTGGTCAGCCGGTGCGCGACGAGCAGGGTGGTCCGCCTGGCGGTGAGCTGCAGCGTCGCCTGGTTGACCGCGGCCTCGGCCGCCAGGTCCAGGGCGGCGGTCGCCTCGTCGAGCAGCAGGATGGCCGGGTCCACCAGGTAGGCCCGCGCCAGCGCGATCAGCTGGCGCTGCCCGGCGGACAGGTTACGGCCGCGCTCGGCCACCTCATGGCGGAACCCGCCGGGCAGCCGCGAGATCATCTCGATCGCGCCGACGCCGCGCGCCGCGGCCTCCACCTCGGCGTCGCTGGCCTCCGGTCGGCCGTAGGCGATGGCATCGCGGACCGTGCCCGCGAACAGGTACGGCTCCTGCGGGACGACGCCGAGCTGCTGGCGGTAAGCCTCGAGATCGAGCTCGCGGACGTCGGTGCCGTCGATGCGGACGCTGCCCGACGTCGCGTCGTAGAACCGCGCGACCAGCTTGACGATGGTCGACTTGCCCGCGCCGGTCTGGCCGACGAGCGCGACGGTCTCGCCGGGCGAGACCCTCAGGCTGACGCCGCCGATCGCCTCGGCGGTCTGGCCGGCGTAGCTGAAGTGCACGTCGCGCAGCTCGATCGCGCCGCGCAGCCGGCCCGGCCGGACGGGATGGGCGGCCTGCGGGGTGGTCGTCGGGGTTCGCAGCAGGCCCTTGATCCGCTGCAGTCCGACGTTGGCCTGCTGATAGCCGTCGAAGACCTGAGAGAGCTGCTGCACGGGGGAGAACAGCGAGTCCACGTACAGCAGGTAGGCGATCAGGCCGCCCGCGGTGAGCAGGCCGGCGCGCACCTCGCCCGCCGCGGCGAACAGCACGAGCGCGCCGCCGATGGTGGACAGCGCCTGCACGAACGGGAAGTACACCGCGATGTAGCGCTGCGCCCGCAGCCGCGAGACCCGGTAGGCGCCGGACAGGCCCGCGAACCGGTCGGCGTTGACCTGCTCGCGCCGGTAAGCCTGGGCGACCCGCAGGCCGGCCACGTTCTCCTGCAGGTCGGCGTTGACCGCGCTGACCTTCTCCCGGGCCTCCGAGTACGCCTTCGAGGACTTCGCCCGGAACACGACGGTGGCGGCCACCAGGACCGGCAGGACGGTGAACAGCGTGAGCGCGAGCCTGGTGTTAATGAACAGCAGCGCGATCAGCACCCCGACGAAGGTCAGCGCGGAGTTGACCATGGTGATCAGGCCGGTCTGCAGGAACGAGGACATCGCGTCGACGTCGGTCGTCATCCTGGTCATGATCCGGCCGCTCAGCTCGCGCTCGAAGAAGTCCAGCCCGAGCCGCTGCAGGTGCGCGAAGATCTTGACGCGCAGCGTGTAGAGCAGCCGCTCGCCCGTGCGGCCGACCACGACGGTCTGCACGGCGTTGACCACCCAGTCGCCGAGCACGATGGCCAGGGCCACGGCCGCGATCAGCGCGACCTCGGCGAACTTCTTCGTCTCGATCCCGTTGTCGATGCCGCCGCGGATCAGCCAGGGCATCGCCACCCCGGCCAGCGCGTCCAGCCCGTCCAGCACCAGGCCGATCACCAGCGCGATCACGAACGGCCGCAGCAGCCGGCGCAGCGTGAAATGCCGGTCGGGTGCCCGCGCGGCCGCCTCGTCCACGTTCGGCTGATCGGTGGCCGGCGGCAGTGCGGCGACCTTGACGAGAAGTTCCGGGCTCGGCGGTATCCCGGCCAGCATGCCGCCACCGCCACCGCCACCGCCGCCACCGCCGCCAGCCCCGGCCCGGCCGCCGCCCATGCCCCGCCCGATCGCCGCGGCGGCCGCGCTGGCCAGCTGCTCCCGGCCGGGCGCGGCCACCCCGTCGACCCCCTGCCCGGAGCCGGACCCGGCGACGGCCGGCCACAGGGTCGGGGTGACGCCCGCCGGGGCCGCCGCGCCCCGGCCGCCTGCGCCCCCGCCGCCCGAGCCCGGGCCGGCGATCTCGTTCTGGTAGTAAGCGAGCTCTCCCGCGTCAACGCCCTCGGCGTCGTCCCCCGGCCCGGAGAGCAGCAGGCGGTACAGCGGGCAGCGCTCGGTCAGCTCGTCGTGCGTGCCCTGGTCGACCAGCACGCCCTCGTCGAGGACCGCGATCTGGTCGGCGAGCTGCAACGTCGAGCGGCGGTGCGCGATCAGCAGCGTGGTCCGGCCCGCCATGACCTTATGCAAGGTGGCGTGGATCTGGGCCTCGACCCGGGCGTCGATCGCCGACGTGGCGTCGTCGAGCACGAGGATCGAGGGGTTGGTGATCAGCGCGCGGGCCAGCGCCACCCGCTGCCGCTGGCCGCCGGACAGGGTCAGTCCCTGCTCACCGACCACGGTGTCGTACCCGTCGGACAGCTCGTCGATGAAGCCATCGGCCTCGGCCGCCCGGGCCGCCTGGATCACCTGGTCCTGCGTGGCGTCCGGTCGCCCGTAGGCGATGTTGGCCCGGACGGTATCGGAGAACAGGAAGCTCTCCTCCATGACCATCCCGATCGAGGCGCGCAGCGAGTCGAGGGTCAGGTCGCGGACGTCATGGCCGCCGACCCGGATGGCGCCGCCGGTCACGTCGTAGAACCGGGGGAGCAGCATCGAGATCGTCGACTTGCCCGAGCCCGAGGTGCCCACGACCGCGAGCGTCTCGCCCGGTCGCAGACGCAGCGACAGGCCGCGCAGCACCGGCTGTGACGGCACGTAGCCGAAGCGAACGTCGTCGAGCTCGATGTCCGGCGTCCCGGCGGCCAGCGTGATCGCATCCGGCTTCTGCGTGAGCACCGGACGCGAGTCGATGACCTCATAGACCCGGATGACGCTGGCGCGGGCCTCCTGGCCGATCGTGATCAGGCTGGTCAGCGCCCGGACCGGGCCGATCATCAGGGCGAGGTAGGACGAGAACGCGAGGAACGTGCCCAGCTGGATCTCGCCGCGGATCGCCAGCCAGCCGCCGAGCGCGAGAACGCCCACCTGGCCGAGCGCGGGCACCGCGGCCAGCGCCGGGTTGTAGCGGGCCATCAGCCGGACGGCGCGAACCCGCGCGGCGTACAGCCGCCGGCCGGCGCCCGCCAGGCGGCCGATCTCCTGCTCCTCCTGGCCGAAGCCCTTCACCACGCGCACGCCGGTCACGGCGCCGTCGACGACGCCGGCGACATCCGCGGCCTGCTGCTGCGCGGCCCAGCTCGCCGGGAACAGCCTGCGCCGGGAGGCCAGCGAGATGAACAGCAGCGCGGGCCCGACGGCGAGTGCGATGAGCGTGAGCAGCGGCGACAGGAAGGCCATCACGATGACCGACAAGACGAACAGCAGGACGTTGCCCAGCAGCATCGGCACCATGCTGAGCAGGCCCTGGATCATGTTGAGGTCGGAGATGGACCGGCTGACGATCTGCCCGGTATGCAGTTGGTCCTGTCGCGCGCCATCGAGCCGGGTCAGCGAGTCGAACAGCTTGGTCCGCAGGTCGTGCTGCACGTCCAGGGACAGCTGGCCGCCGCGATAGCGCCGCAGGTAAACGCCGGCGAAGTTGAGCAGGGCCGCGACGATCAGCAGCGTCGCGCCCGGCCAGATCGGCTGCAGGTGATGCAGGATGGCGTTGTCCACGATGTCGCGCTGGATCAGCGGGATGGCCACGCTCACCAGGGTGGCCAGCAGCGATCCGCCCAGGGCCACCACGACCAGGCGCGGGTGCTGCCAGCAGTAGCCCCGCAGCCGCCGCAGCCAGGCATCCTGGTTGCTGGCGGGCGCGCCAGAGCGACCGGACGGGCGCGGGCGCCGCCGGGTCGGTGCGCTCATGCGCGCCCCGCGCTGGCCGGGACGGCGGCGCTGGGACCGGGGCGACCGGGGTGACCGGGATGCCGGGACCGGCGCACCTCGTCCAGGGCGGCATTGACCAGCTGCAGGTCCGCCTGGATCTGGTCGCCTTTGCCGGTCAGGTCGAGGACGCGGTTCAGCCACTGCCCGTACGCGGCGTCCGCGCGCTCGACGGCGGCGGTGCCCGCGTCGGTCAGGTGCAGCCGGACCACGCGCCGGTCACCGGGCTCGGCCTCGCGCCGGGCCAGGCCGGCGGCGACGAGGCTGTCGGCGATCGCGGTCAGGGTCGGCTTGGCGACCGCGAGCCGCTCGGCCAGCCGGGCGGAGCGCTCCCCGCCTGACCCGGCCAGCTTCAGGATCCGGTACTGCTGCGGGCTCAGGCCCGCGTCGACGCGCTCCAGGGCCCGGGCCATCCGCATGATCGCGAGCACGGGGCTCAGCGGAGCATCGCGGCATGAGTCGGCGTGCAGCGCCTCGGGATTAGGCACCCGCATCTCCTTGGTACGAAGATCTTACAGTTCGCAACCCTAACAAAGTAACGGGAGCGCTTGTTCCCGCTCGCCGCTCGCCGCCCGCCGCCCGCCGCCCGGCTCAGACCCGGCTCAGGCACGGCTCAGGCCCGGCTGGCGAGGCCGGCCTTCGCCCGCGCCGCGCGCACCGCGCTGGAGAGGGTGTCGATGTCGTAGGCGCCGTGATGTCGCCGGCCGTTGATGAAGAAGGTCGGCGTGCCAGACACGCCGCTGAGGTCCGCCGAGTCGACATCCCCGGCGATCTTCGCGGTGCCCGCGTGGCGGCGCAGGTCCGCCGCGAACTTGTCGGTGTTCAGGCCCAGCTCCGCCGCGTACCCGATCAGGTCCCTGGCGTTCAGGGCCCCCTGGTGCGCCAGCAGCAGGTCATGCATCTCCCAGAACCTGCCCTGCCGCGCGGCCGCCTCGGAGCCCTCGGCCGCCAGCTGGGCGTGCGGGTGCACGTCGTTGAGCGGCAGGTGCCGCCAGACATAGTGGACGTCGCCGTAGTCGGCGAGCAGCTCGCGGATGACCGGCTCGGCCTCGCCGCAGTAGCGGCACTCGAAGTCCCCGTACTCCACCACCGTCACCGGGGATTTCTCCGGACCGCGCACGTGGTCATAGTGCACGTCGACCGGCACGGCCAGGTCAATGAGCGCCTCGGCCGTCCCGAGCAGCGCGCGTACCCGCAGCCGCCGGGGCAGCAATGTGGTGGCCCGGGAGACCACCCAGGTGATGACGGAGGCTCCGAGCGCGGCGGACAGGATGCCCGTTTTCGCCTGCTGCAGCTGCGAGCCCTGGAAGGCCAGCGAGGCGATCAGCAGGGAGACGGTGAAGCCGATGCCGGCGATGGTCCCGGCGCTGGTGACGGCGGCCCAGCCGACCGGCGGGCGCAGCCGGCCGCGGCTCACCCGCTCCAGCAGCCACGCGGCGCCGACCGTGCCCGCCGGCTTGCCGACCACGTAGCCGATCAGGATGCCGAGCGTGATCGGCGAGCGGAAGGCCTGGCTGAGGAAGCTGCCGCTGATGGTCACGCCCGCGTTGGCGAGGGCGAACAGCGGCACGACGACGTAACTCGTCCACGGGTGGTAGATCTGCTGCAGCCGGTCATTGGGCGAGATCGCCGTCCGCACGCCCGCGCGGGCCGCCTCGGCCAGTTCCGCGGTCGGCTGCTCGCGGAACCGCCGGAACACCTCAGACGCCTCTTCGAGACCGCGCCGGGTGGCCGGGTAGGCCACGGTCAGCAGCCCCATGAACAGGCCGACCACGATCGGGTCGATGCCGGACTTGAAGAAGAACACCCACGCCGCCACGCCGGTCAGCGCGTAGACCGGGCCGTTGCGAAGATCCTGCTGGCGGGCTACCAGGGCCACGCCGAGCAGGACCAGGCCACCCAGCAGCGGCGGCCAGCTCAGCGGCCCGCTGTAGACGAAGGCGATGATGGCGAGGCCGACCAGGTCATCGACGATGGCGAAGGTCAGCAGGTAGGTGCGCACGCGATCGGGCAGCTGCCGGCCGACCAGCGCCAGCATGCCCAGCGCGAACGCCGTGTCCGTGGACATCGCGGTGCCCCAGCCGTGCTCGGAGCCAGTGCCCGCGTTGATGGCCAGGTAGATCGCGATTGGCACGACCATCCCGCCCAGCCCCGCGACCACCGGCAGGGTCAGGCGGCGCCGCTCGCGCAGCTCTCCCATGTCGAACTCGCGGCGCGCCTCCAGCCCCGCGACCAGGAAGAAGAACGCCATCAGCCCGGAGTTCACCCATTCGCGCAGGGTCTGGGCCAGCTCCGCGCTGCCCGCCCGGATCGACAGCTCCGTGTGCCACCACGCCTGGTAACCGGCCGGGGCGAGGTTGGCCCAGCCCAGCGCCGCCACGGTCGCTACCAGCAGGATCGCCGCGCTGCCCGTCTCGGTGCGCACGAACTGGCGCAGCGGCGTCTCCAGGCTCCGCGCCCAGGCCGTCGTCCCGGAGAACAGCGCTGCCGCCGGCGACTGGCCCTCCGGCGGCTGGCTCTCCGGCGACTCCGCGTCCGGCGACTCCGCGTCCGGTGCCTGCGGCCCCGTCATGATCGTGGCCCCGTCATGAAGGGATTCTCCCAGCTCCGCGCGGCCGGTCAGCATCGCCTGCTGACCCGCTCGGGCGGGGTCACTCGCCGGTCAGCGCCGAGACTCGGCGCCAGCCGATAACGGGCCGGCAGCTAAGCCGCCGTTATCGGGACAAGTCGCTGCGGCGAGGCGATCGCGGGTAACCTATGCGGTGAAGGGGAGTAGTCCCTCGTCGGCTGGTCGACATACCGGTGCGCCCCGTGCGTGCCCGGCCGCCGGGCCCTGCGCAGGTGAGCGCGAGGTGGGCGAGACCTTCGGCTGTGAGCGATGTCGGCCGGAGCGCGCCCCCACCTCCGGCTGGCGAGTGGACACCGGAGGAAGCCCCTTGCCTGCCCTCATGATCGCGGCGACCGTCTTCGGGATCACCTTTCTCGCCGAGCTCCCCGACAAGAGCCTGTTCGCGTCGCTGGTGCTCAGCACCCGTTACCGGCCGCTACCGGTCTGGGTGGGGGCCGCCAGCGGGTTCACCGTGCACGTCGCGATCGCGGTCACCGCCGGCCAGTTGCTCACGCTGCTGCCGCACCGGGTGCTCAGTTCGGTCGTGGCCTGCCTGTTCCTGGCCGGATCGGCGTACCTGCTGCTGAGCAGCCTGCGGTCAGCCCGCGACCCCGACCGCGACGGCGTTGACGCCGCGCGCCAGGGCGGCGTGCGGCCCTCGTCTTTCCGCATTGCCGCCACCGCCTTCGGGATCATCTTCCTCAGCGAGTGGGGTGACATCACGCAGGTCGCCACGGCGAACCTCGCCGCGCGCTACGCCGAGCCGGTGGTGGTGGGCGTGGGCGCCGTTCTCGGGCTGTGGACGGTGACCGCCGTGGTGGTCAACATCGGCGCCAAGAGCCTCAACGTGATCCCTATGACGTGGGTGCAGCGGATCACCGGCACGATCCTGCTGGCGTTCGGCTTGTTCAGCGCGGTCCAGGCCATCGGGGCCTGAGCCGGGCCGCGGGAATTGCCGTTGCGGCGCCGGGGCGGCCCTGGCCATACTGCCCGGATGGCGACGTCAGCAACGCTCGGCGAACTGATAGCCGAGGGCGCGGCCGAGGCCAGCAAGCCGGCCTGAACCGCGGCCGTTAGTGCCCGGGCGGGGGACTGGCGAGCGACTGGTCGAGCCAGGTGCGCAGGGCGGCGGCCGGGGCCGCCCCGGCCTGCCGCGCCAGGACCTTGCCGTCGCGGACGACCATCAGGGTCGGGATGGACTGCACCCCGAACCGCTGCTGCAGGCCGGGCGACTCATCCACGTTGACCTTGACCAGCTTGATCTGGCCCGGCCGCTCGCCGGCGAGCTGGGCCAGCGCCGGGCTGACCATCCGGCACGGTCCGCACCAGGGCGCCCAGAAGTCGACCAGCACCGGGATGGCCGCGCTCTCGGCAATTTCGGCGAAGGTGTCGTCGCCGGCATCCACGATCCAGGGCAACGGCTGGTGACAGCTGCCGCACCGCGGCGTGCCGGAGGCCGCGGCCGGGACCTTGTTCCGGCGTCCGCAGCCCGGGCACTTGATGATCGCGTCTGACATGATCCCGCCTGCCGTTCATCGCACTGGGCGAGTAGCCCATACCCCTTGGTATACACGCCCAGCTCACTGTCGGTATTCCCGCCGCGCGGCCCGCCGCGGAAGCAGGCTAGATTCAGCCGCGGACAACCGGGCAGGCGGGCAAACCAGGAGGAAGCCGTGCAGCGGCTTCCCTGTGACCTTCCACGACCTGGCCCTCGGCCCGCGCTAGCCCGCGACTGTCTCTCCTGCCCGGCTGCCTTACGCCGGAAATCAGCTTGTACCCTGGCGGAACGTAATGCCGGGGGCGGAACACGATGTAGTGGCCGGAACCCGAGCAAGAGTGCCAGGCCGGAGGATCACCCGTGACGGAATATGTGCTGACGCTGTCCTGCCCGGACCGGCCTGGCATCGTCGCCGCGGTGTCGGGCCTGCTGGCCGAGCGCGGTGGCAACATCGTGGAGAGCCAGCAGTACGGCGACCCGGCCACCGGCAGGTTCTTCATGCGCGTGCAGTTCACCGTTCCGGCTGGGGCGGACGGGGCTGGAGCTCACGGGGCTGGGGCGGACGGGCTGCGCGGCGCCTTCACCGCGGTGGCCGGCGACCTCGATCTGGACTGGGGCCTGTGGGACACCGCCATCGCGCCGCGGGCGCTCATCCTGGTGTCAAAGGCGGAGCACTGCCTGAATGACCTGCTCTACCGGCAGCGAGCCGGGCAGCTCGGTATCGACATTGTCGCGGTCGTGTCGAACCATCCCGACCTGCGGCCGCTGACCCAGACGCACGGAATCGACTACCACCACCTGCCTGTCACCCCCGAGACCCGGGCCTGGCAGGAGGCCGAGATCCTGACCCTGGTCGACCATTACCGCACGGACTTCGTCGTGCTCGCCCGGTACATGCAGGTGCTGTCCGACGACTGGTGCGCGAAGCTGTCCGGCCGGGTAATCAACATCCACCATTCGTTCCTGCCCAGCTTCAAGGGTTCCCGGCCTTATCACCAGGCGCATACCCGCGGCGTGAAGCTCATCGGGGCCACCGCGCACTACGTCACGGGTGATCTCGACGAAGGGCCGATCATCGAGCAGGAGGTCGCCCGGGTGGACCACACGCATGGGCCCGCGGAGCTCATGGCGGTGGGCCGGGACACCGAGTGCCTAGCCCTGGCCCGCGCGGTGCGCTGGCACGCGGCGCACCGCGTGCTCCTGAACGGCGCCAAGACCGTCGTCTTCCGCTAACCGCCGCTTCGCCGGCGCGTCCCCGGCGGTACCTCCTTCGGCTTCTGCGGCGATCTCGTCCTCGGCCGGCGGGCTCGTGCGCAGCGGAGGCAGTTCGTAGAGGCGATCCACAGTGAGGCGCTGCGCGTCTGCCAGCACCACGTCCTGCTGCGCCTTGGCCTTCTCGGCTGTCTGCTTCGCCAGTTCCGATGCCAGCCCGCCCAGCTGCCGCACGCCCGTGGCGTCGACGAGGACGTGGCTCATGGAGAGGATCGCGATGCCCTCCACCCGCCGCTTCTTCGCCTCTGGCGGGGACAGGGCTGCCCCGACCTTCGCTACCTCAAACGGGTTAGCCGAGTGCCGAGTGTGCTTGTTGCGCTCCTCGATGACCCATTTGTGATATCTCATCACCTCGCCCTGCAGGGGCAGGCTCCGGACGTCATCGGCGGTGAGCCCGAATCGCTTGCCGGTGCTAAAGCACCGGGCGTAGGAGATGAGTGCCGAGGACCACAGCGCCAGCGGGACTACCGGGTCCCGTTCTTCCTCGGGTTTGGCCAGCTCGGTGAGGAGCCGCTTGCAGCACTCCATGACGAACTGGAGGTCCTGGATAATGCCGGCCTGGTCGGCGAGGACCCGGGCCGACGGGACATCTAGATCTACGGTCAGTGGCAGGTCTGCTGCTGGTGCCGCGTTCGTGCCGGTCATGGCGCCTCGTTCCGGTGGCCGTCCCTACGTGGCTGCGCCCCCGATGATCGCACGAGAACGGCGCGGTCCAGGTCTCAGGTAGCGACACCCCGGTGGGCGACGTGCTCGTTCAGCGCCTGCGCGCTGGCCAGGACCGCCTGGGGATCGAACCCGGCCGCGAGGGCGGCGAGCGCGGCGTCGAGATAGAAGGTGAGATCGTCGTCAGCCCGAGCGGACCAGCGGTCGTAGGCGGCGCGGCAGGCGGCCAGTGTCGCGCGACCGACGGCGAGCGGGTACAGCGAGTCGGCGGGCTGGCCGATACGGGTGGCGGCGAAGTCGCTGATGGCGCGTTCCCACGCGTCGTAGCGAACGGCGGCGCTGGACTGGAGGGCGGGCACCGAGCCGATCAGGTTCATCCGCATCCGCAGCTCGGGGACGTCCTGCGGCCCGTAGTGGTTGGCCGTGACGACGGCGCGGCGGATGGCGTCCATCATCGGCACGCCGGGCGGCACGTCCGCCAGGGCCGCGCGGATCGTGTCGACCTCGGTGTCGAACTCGCTCCACAAGACGCTGGTCTTGGAGCTGAAGTAGCGGAAGAAGGTCCGCTTGCTCACGCCGGCCTCGGCGGCGATCTGCTCGATGGTCGTGTTGTCGAACCCGTGGTCGTGGAACAGGCGCAGCGCGATCAGCTCCAGCTCCCGGCGGCTGGTGCCGGGGGGCCGCCCGCGCCGGGGACCTCCGGCAATTACCTGGCTGGTGAGCACATGCCCTCCCAGGGATCTGAGTCCGAAGAGTTCGCCCGACCAGTCTTGCTTATGTCACCAGGTGTCGTTAACATCCAAAGATATTCGTCACCTAGTGACGGAATGTTGGTAAGCATCTCTGCGGGCAGGGAGAGCCTTATGAGCGAACACGTGGCGACCGCCGAGGCGGCGACCGACATGACCGAGGCTGCCGCGGCACAGGTGCCCGGCGCCGAGATCGCGGGCGGCAGCGCGGCGGAGCCTGAGCAGCAGGTCGCACTTCAGGACCTGCTCGTCGAGGAAGTCTCGATCGACGGCATGTGTGGTGTCTACTGACGCCCACGCCGGAGGCGCGCGGGCCGGGTTTGACCTCGACCGTCCCTGGCAGCTCCACCCGCAGGTCTCGGTGCGGCCGGAGCGATTTGGCGCCCTGCTCTATCACTTCGGCACCCGCCGGCTGTCGTTCCTGAAGAGTCCCGCGCTGCTGGCGGTCGTCCGTTTGCTGGACGGCCAGCCGAGTGCGCGGGCGGCCTGCGTGACCGCGGGCGTGAGCGCGGGGGAGCTAGCCGCCTATGCCACCGCCCTGGCGACGCTGGCGGGCTCGCAGATGATCCGCGAGAGGACCAGCCAGCTCCAGGAGGCAGCCCGGTGACCGTGACTTCCGCCGCCCCGCCGCCGCTTCCGCTGGTCGAGCAATTCCAGTACGGCCTTGACGCGCCGATCTGCCTGACCTGGGAGCTCACCTACGCCTGCAACCTGGCCTGCGTGCACTGCCTGTCAAGTTCTGGCCGCCGCGATCCGCGCGAGCTGTCGACCGCCGAGTGCAAGGCGGTGATCGACGAGCTGGAACGGATGCAGGTGTTCTACGTGAACATCGGCGGCGGCGAGCCGACGGTGCGGCCCGACTTCTGGGAGCTGGTCGACTACGCGACCGCGCATCACGTCGGCGTTAAGTTCTCCACTAACGGGGTGAAGATCACCCCGGCCGTGGCCCGGCGGCTGGCGGCCAGCGACTACGTCGACGTGCAGATCTCCCTCGACGGCGCGACCGCGGAGGTGAATGACGCGGTGCGCGGCGAGGGGTCGTATGCGACGGCGCTGCGCGCGATGGGCAACCTGGCCGATGCGGGATTCCGCGGCTTCAAGATCTCCGTGGTGATAACTCGCCAGAACGCCGGCCAGCTTGACGACTTCAAGGCGATCGCCGACCGTTTCGGCGCGCAACTGCGGCTGACCCGGCTGCGCCCGTCGGGCCGTGGCGCCGACGTGTGGGAGACGCTGCACCCGACGGCGGCCCAGCAGCGGCGGCTTTACGACTGGCTGGTGGCCCGTGGCGAGCAGGTGCTGACGGGCGACTCGTTCTTCCACCTCGCCGCCTACGGGGACGCGCTGCCGGGGCTGAACCTGTGCGGCGCCGGGCGGGTGGTCTGCCTGATCGACCCGGTGGGCGACGTGTACGCCTGCCCGTTCGCGATCCATGACAATTTCCTGGCGGGCTGCGTCCGCTCGCCGGGCGGGTTCACGGGCGTCTGGCGCGAGTCGGAGCTCTTCGCTGACCTGCGCCGCCCTCAGACGGGTGGCGCGTGCCAGTCCTGCTCGGCGTATGACTCCTGCCGCGGTGGCTGCATGGCGGCCAAGTTCTTCACGGGTCTGCCGCTGGATGGCCCGGACCCCGAATGTGTCAAGGGCCACGGCGAGGCGGCACTGTCGGCGGCTGGGGGCGCGGCGCCGCCGCGCCCGTCGGGTGATCACTCGCACCGGACCCGCCCGGTGCCGGTGACCATCGGAACACGGCCGCCCGAGACGGTCAGCGCGGGCCGCCAGCGGCCCCCCGACCGGGCCTGCGACGAGAACCCGCTCGCCGGATTCGAGCCCGGCGGCCGCTGAGGTGAGGCCCCTCAATGACGAGGCGCCGGCCCGCGATGGTGCGGCGCGGTCCCGGACCGGCGAGATCAGCCTGCTCGACCAGATCACGCTGGCGGGACGGCGGGCGCCGTCGCGGGTGGTGTTCGGGCCGCATGAGACCAACCTGGGCGAGGAGCGCGCCCTGTCGGCCCGCCATGTGGCCTACTACGCGCGGCGCGCGGCGGGCGGGGCCGGGGTGATCGTCACCGAGGTCGCGTCGGTGCACGGCAGTGACTGGCCCTACGAGCGCGCGCCGCTGGCGGCGGACTGCCGGGACGGCTGGCGGCAGACTGCGCGGGCCTGTCACGGCAGCGGCGCGCTGCTGCTCGCCGGCCTCGGGCATACCGGGCTGCAGGGGTCGTCGGCGTACTCACAGCGGGAACTGTGGGGCCCCTCGGGCTTCACCGACGTGGTCAGCCGGGAGACGCCGATGATCATGGAGCAGCCGCAGATCGACGCGGTCGTCGCTGGGTTCGCCAGCGCGGCGGCGGCGGCGGTGGAGTCGGGCGCCGACGGCGTCGAGATCGACGCGGGCGCCGGCGCGCTGCTGCGCCAGTTTCACTCGGGGCTGACCAACCAGCGCACGGACGCTTACGGCCCCCGTGCCTGGAGCGAGAGCGCAGCCGGCTCGGGCCGACTGGCCCTCACGCTGGCGGTGCTGTCGGCGGTCCGGGCGGCTATCGGCCGCGAGCACGTGCTGGCCTTGCGGCTGTCCTGCGACGAGCTCGCGCCCTGGGCGGGCATCACCCCGCAGCTCGGCGCCGAGCAGGCCGCCGCGCTGGCGCCTCGCCTGGACCTGCTCACCGTCGTGCGGGGGGGACCGTACTCGGGCAGCGCATATCGTCCGGACGCGCACACTGAGCCGGCATTCAATCTGAAGCTCGCCGCCGCTATCCGGGCCACTGTCAACGCGGCGGTGCCGGTGGTGCTGCAGGGAAGCATCGTGGACGTGGCGGCCGCTCAGGCCGCACTGGATTCGGGCGCCGCCGACCTGGTCGAGATGACCCGCGCGCAGATCGCTGACGCGGAACTCGTGGCCAAGCTGCGCGCCGGGCACGCCGGGCGGATCCGCCCGTGCATCCTGTGCAACCAGACGTGCCGGGTGCGCGACCCCCGCAATCCGGTCGTCACCTGCGTCGCCGACCCGCGCAGCGGCCACGAGACCACTGATCCGCCCGAGCCAGCCGATCCGCCCGAGCCAGCCGGTGCCGGGCGGCGGGAGGTGCTGGTCGTCGGCGGCGGCCCGGCGGGGCTGGAGGCGGCGCGGGTCGCGGCGCTACGCGGGCACGCCGTTCGGGTGGCGGAGCGGGCCGGGCGGTTCGGGGGCGTCCTGCGCGCGGCGGCCGTCGGGCCAGCCAGGGAGCGGATGGCCCTGCTGGCGGACTGGCTGGAGGCCGAGTGTCGGCGGCTGGGCGTGCGGCTGGACACCGGTACGGAGATCACGGCCGCGGACCTGGACGCCGCGCGCGCGAGCGGTACCGAGGTCATCCTCGCGACAGGCTCCCGCCCCGCGACAGGCTCCCGCCCCGCGCCGGCCGCGCGCCCCGCGCCGGCCCCGCGCCCCGCGCCGGCCGCGCGCCCCGCGGCGAGCCTGCGCCCCGGCAGCGTCGCGCGCACGGTCACTGTCGACGCGCTCGCGGCCCTGTCGGGGGCCGAGACGCTGCCGGACGCGGGCTCGCTGGTCGTGCATGACCCGGTGGGCGGGCCGGCCGGGGTGGCGGTGGCGGAATGGCTGGCCGCGACGGGCCGGGCGGGGCAGCGGGTGTCGATCGTCTCGCCGGACCCGGTGATCGGCACGCTGCTGTCGCTGACCGGTGACCTGGCCGATGCCAATGTGCGGCTCCAGCGGGCCGGCGTCACGCGCGAGCTGCGGTCACGGCTGCGCGAGGCGGGCGGCGGCACGGCGCTGCTGGAGGACGTCTGGACCGGCGCGCGGCGGCGGATCGACTGCGCCGTGCTGATCGACTGCGGGCACCGGCTGCCCGACGAGGAGCTTTACCGGCAGCGACCGGGCACGTGCCGGGCCGGTGACTGCGTGGCTCCCCGGACGGTACACGAGGCGGTTCTCGAGGGCCGCCGCGCCGCGCAGGGCATCGGCGCCACGGGCCGGCGGGCGGCGGGCCGGGAGCCCGCTGAACTGCCCGTTATGAATTAGAAGGCAACCCTGCGCGGCAACCGGGGCGCGTGGGGCGAGCGAGTGAAACGGCCATGCAAACGGCTGAGACAGAAGGGGAAGGGGCGAGGCAAGTGGCAGGCGCGACTGGACGTGCTGCTGGATACCTCCGGGGAGCAAGACGCATTGGCACCTATACCGACATCGCGCCCGCCCTGAGCGCGGTCTTCGCCAGCTAAGCCGAGGAGTTACTCATGTCCGTTGTCGTGGTCGCCACGATCAAGCCGCTGCCCGAGCACATCGACGCGGTAGTGGCGGCGTTCGCCGAGGTCATCCCGCAGGTCCACGAGGAGGACGGCTGTGAGCTTTACGCTCTGCACCTGGCCAGCGACCGGCTGATCATGGTCGAGCGGTGGGCCAGCCCGGAGGCACTCCAGGCGCACAGCAAGGGACCGAACCTGGCCGCCCTGAACGCGAAGCTCGCGGGCAAGGTCGCGGGACCGCCCGAGGTCGTCGTCGCCCGTGCCGTGCCCGGCGGCGACCCGGCCAAGGGACAGCTCTGACCCCGGCAGCTCCGGCCGGGGGCTACCCGCGCCTGTTCTCGCCGTTGCGGGTGGGGCCGCTCACGGTGCGCAACCGGGTGGTGTTCGCCGCGCACCTGACGAACTATGCTCGCGGCGGCCTGCCCACGGCTCACCACGCCGCGTACTACGCCGCGCGGGCCGCGGGCGGCGCCGGGCTGATCATCACCGAGGAACACTCGGTGCACCCCGGCGACTGGCCCTACGAGAAGCTCATCCGCGGCTTCGCGCCCGAGGTCATCCCCGGCTACCGGCGGATCACCGAGGCGGTACACGCCCACGACGTGCCGATCCTGGCGCAGCTCAACCACAACGGCGGCCAGTCTTCGGGCAGGTACTCCCGGCTTCCGGTCTGGGCGCCGAGCCCGGTGCCCGATCCGCTGTTCCGCGAGGTGCCCAAGGCGGTCGAGCTGCCGGAAATCCGGGAGATCGTCGCCGGCTACGGCCTGGTGGCCGGGCACTGCGCGGCCGGCGGGTTCGACGGCGTGGAGCTGCAGTGCTCGCACTCCTCGATCGTGGGCGGCTTCCTGTCGCCCGCGACCAACCTGCGCACCGACGCCTACGGCGGCTCGCTGGAGAACCGGGCCCGGCTGCTGCTGGAGATCATCGACGTGGTGCGCGCGGCGATCGGGCCCGGCCGCGCCCTCGGCGTGCGGATCTGCGGCGACGAGCTGATCGAGGGCGGCATCGCGATGGAGGCGGCCGTGGCGCTTGCGCGGCTGGTGGACGCCACGGGCCAGGTGGACTTCATCAACACCTCGATCGGCGTCGCCACCTCGGCGCAGTACATGATCACGCCGGGCATGCAGGTGCCGCCCGGATACGCCATGTTCATCCCCGCGGCGATCCGGCGGGAGGTGTCGGTTCCCGTGGTGGGCGTGGGCCGGATCACCGATCCCCGGCAGGCCGAGCGCGCGCTCGCCGCGGGTCAGTGTGATCTGGTCGGCGTGGTGCGCGGGCAGATCGCCGACCCCGACTTCGCCGCGCGAGCCCGCGCCGGGGAACCGGGCCGGATCCGGGCCTGCGTGTCCTGCAACCAGGAGTGCGTCGGCCGGGTGGGGCAAAACCGGTGGCTGGGCTGCGTCCAGAACCCGTGGGCCGGCCGGGAGTCCGTCCCGCTGCCGTTGCCGTCGCTGCGGCCGTCGGGGGCGGGGCGGGGGCGGCGGGTGTATGTGGTGGGCGGGGGCCCGGGCGGGCTCCAGGCCGCGGTGACCGCGGCGGGCCGGGGCCACCGGGTGACCCTGTTCGAGCGGGCCGGGCGCACCGGCGGCCAGGTCAGCGTCGCCGCCAGCGTGCCGAGCCGGGCCGAGCTCGGTGCCATCGCGGGCCACCTGGCGGCGCAGGCGGAGCGGCTGGGCGTGGATGTGCGGACCGGTCATGAGGTCAGCGCCGACTTCCTGCTGGACGAGGCGCCCGATGCCGTGGTGCTGGCCACCGGCTCCCGGCCCGCGCCGCCACGATGGTCGCGCGGTGCTCGGCGGGTGGCCGATGTCCGGGAGGTCATCGACGGGACGGTCACGCCGTCGGGCACCGTGGTGGTCGTCGACGAGCTGGGCTTTCACCAGGCCACCTCGGCCGCCGAGCTGCTCGCCGACCGGGGCTGCGACGTCGAGGTGATCACCAGCGGCATGGTGGTCGGCCAGGACCTGGGCCTCACCCTGGACCTGGAGATCTGGAACGTCAACGCCCGCGCCAGGGGTATCCGGCAGCGCACCGATGTCGTCGTGCTGAGCGCCGGTGATTCCGCTGACGGCCGGATGGTCCTGGAGTTGCAGCACCACCCGACGGGCACCGCTCAGCAGCTGGCCTGCGACTGGGTGGCCTGCGCGGTCCCGCCGCTGCCCGAGGACACGCTGTGGCGGGCGCTGGCCGCGGCCGGGCCACGCGTGCCGTTCGAGGTGCTGCGGGTAGGCGACTGCGTAGCCCCGCGGCGCGTGCACGCCGCCGTCATCGAGGGCGAGCGCGCGGCGGCGGCGCTATGACCGAGCTCGCGGGGCTGACCTCGCCCGAGGCCGGCGAACTCGCGGCCCGCGGCGCGCTGCTGGCCGTCCCGGTCGCGTCCACCGAGCAGCACGGCCCGCACCTGCCGCTGTCGACCGACACCGACCTCGCCGTCGGGCTCTGCGCCCGGCTGGCCCGGGCCCGCGCGGACGTGGTCGTGGCCCCGCCGGTGGCCTACGGATCCAGCGGGGAGCACCAGGATTTCGCCGGGACCCTGTCCATCGGGCAGGAGGCGCTCGAACTGCTGCTGGTCGAGCTGTGCCGGTCCGCGACCCGGACCTTCCCGCGGGTACTGCTGGTGTCGACGCACGGCGGCAACGCGACCGTGGTGCGGCGGGCCGAACAGCGGCTGCGGAGCGAGTCGCGCGAGGTGCTGGCGTGGCTGCCGAACTGGCGCGGCGACGCGCACGCGGGCCGGACCGAGACCTCCCTGCAGCTGGCGCTCGACCCGGCACGGGTCCGCCTGGACCGGGCCGAGGCGGGAAACCGCCGGCCGATCGCCGAGCTCATGCCGGCGCTGCGCGAGTCGTCGGTGCGCGCGGTGAGCGCCAACGGGGTGCTCGGGGATCCCGCCGGGGCGTCGGTCGCCGAGGGCGCGCAGCTGCTGGGGGAGTTGCTCGCGGACCTGCTGGGTACCGTCCGGTCGTGGCGGGCGGAGGACCCGTAGGCTGCCGGCCAGCGATTCATGAGGGGGCCGCTAGCGGGCCAGGAGCGAAAGGAAAACGGGCATGAGCCCAGCCGGGGACCGGGTTGCTCTCGTCACGGGCGCGGCGCGGGGCATTGGCGCGGCCACGGTCGCGGCCCTGGCCGCCGGCGGCTGGCGCGTCGTCGCCGTCGACGGCTGCGCCGATGACCCGGCGCTGCCCTACCCGATGGGGACCCGCGCGGAGCTGGATCGCGTGGTCGCGGCGGCCGGCCCGGGCGTCATCGCGGCGCAGGCCGACACCCGTGACCCTGGCGCGCTGGCCACGGCCGTGGGAGAGGCCGAGCAGCGGTGGGGCGGCCTCGATGCCGCGATCGCGGCGGCGGGCGTCATCGCCGGCGGCGTCCCGGCCTGGCAGGTCCCGGTCGAGCAGGAACGGGCCGTGCTAGACATCGACCTCGGCGGGGTGCTGAACCTGGCCCGGGTGGCCGTGCCCGCGCTGCTGCGCAGGTCGCAGCCGCGCCGCGGCCGGTTCCTCGCGGTCGCCTCGGCCGCCGCCACCCGCGGACTGCCGATGCTCGCCGCCTACTGCGCGGCGAAGGCCGGGGTGGCCGGCTTCGTCCGGGCGCTGGCGGTCGAGCTGGGCGGCACCGGGGTCACGGCGAACGCGGTCAGCCCCGGCTCGACCGCGACCCCCATCCTGGACGAGAGCGCCCGCCTGTACGGCCTGCCCGACGCCGCTGCCTTCGCGGTCCAGCAGCCGGCCGGGCGCCTGCTGGACCCGGCCGAGGTCGCCGCGGTGCTGGCCTTCCTCGCTGGGGACGGCGCCAGCGGGATGACCGGAGCCGTGATCCCCGTCGATGGCGGACTGGCCCTGTGAGGGCGAGCGCGAGGGCGAGGGCGAGGGCGAGCGATCCGGGTGCTCGCGGCGCCGCGAGCGAGTCGCCGCGGGTGGCCCGGCCGGAAGATCTCGGTGTCCGGGCCGACGCGAGCATGCCGCTCGGCATGGCGATGGAACTGGATCCCGACACCCGGCAGATCACCGACGACGTGCTGTTCGGTGGGTCGCCGGCCCGGGTCCTGCGGCTGAGCGCGGCCGGCCGCCGGGCGCTGGCCGAGCTGCGTGCGGGCCGCGTGACCACGGCGGCGGGGGCCACGCTCGCGCGCCGGCTAGCCGACACGGGCATGGCCCATCCCCGGCCCGCCCGCCCGGTGCCGGATGTCACCGTGCCGGATGTCACCGTCGTGGTGCCCGTCCGTGATCGCGTCCGCGAGCTGGACCGCTGCCTGGCCGCGGCCGGAGCCGGGCATCCCGTGCTGGTCGTCGATGATGAGTCGGCCGATGCTGCCGCGGTGGCCGCCGTCTGCGCCGCCCGCGGCGCCCGGCTGATCCGCCGCCGCGTCAACGGCGGCCCCGGCCCCGCCCGCAACACCGCGCTCAGGGTGGCCGACACCGAGTTCGTCGCGTTCCTCGACAGTGACTGTATCCCGCCGCCGGGCTGGATCGATGCCCTGGCCGGTCATTTCGCCGACCCGCTCGTCGCGGCGGTAGCGCCGCGAGTGGTGGGGACCACCGCCGATCTCACCGCCGATCTCGCCGCCGCGCCTGGCCGCTCGCCGCTGGATCTGGGCGACCGGCCAGCCCGGATAGCGCCGCTGACCAGGGTCGCTTATGTACCGACCGCCGCCCTGGTGGTGCGCCGGGCCGCCATCGGCGACGGGTTCGACGAGGCGCTGCGCTACGGCGAGGACGTCGACCTGCTTTGGCGGCTGATCGAGGCGGGCTGGCGGGTGCGTTACGACCCGGCCGTCCGGGTGGCCCACGCCGAGCCCGCCTCGCGATCGGCCCTGCTGCGCCGCCGCTTCCGCTACGGCAACTCGGCCGCGCCGCTGACCCGCCGTCATCCCGGTGCCGTCGCGCCGCTGGTTCTCCAGCCGTGGCCCACGATCACGATGGCTGCCCTGCTCGCCCGGCGGCCGCTGCTGGCCGGCGCCGCGTTCGGTGCCTCGACCGCCCTGCTCGGCCGCCGCCTGCGAGCTAACGGCTTGCCCGCCCAGGGCATCGCCCGGCCCATGGCGGGCGGCGTCGGGCAGACCTGGCTGGGTACCGGCCGCTGGTGCGGGCAGTTCGCCGCGCCGGCGCTATTGCTCGCGGCGGCCCGGCCCGGCGGCCGCCGGGCGCGGACCCGCTGGGGCCGCCGGGCGGCGGCCGCCTCCCTGCTGCTCGGCCCGCCGCTGGCGCTGTGGGCTCGCGACCGGGACGGTGACCCGCTGCGCTTCACCGCGTGGACGCTCGCCGACCAGGCGGCCTACGGCGCCGGGGTCTACGCCGGCTGCCTGCATGAGCGGCTCATCACGCCCGTGCTGCCCGCCATCGCGTGGCAGCCCTTCGAAGGCCTGCGCAAACGCCGGGCGGCCCGGACTGAAAACTCCCCGTGCTGATGAGCGCGGACCCACGCCCGGCCGGTGCAGCGTCCCTACAGCCCCATCACCGCATGCACGCGGCCGCTCGCGACGGCGTCGGTCAGGGCCTGGTAGTCCCGCTGATTCTGGTCGGCGTAGGCCAGGGCGAAGTCCGCGATGGCGTGGTCGAACGCCTCGCTCTTGCCCAGGTAGCCAGAGACCAGCGCGGCCCGGCCGGTGCGGGCGTGCCCGCGGGCCAGCGCCCAGCCGCACAGCCGCGCGTAGTACTTGAGCTGCTCTGGATCCATGGCCGGAACGTTCATGCTGCCCTTCATGTCCCGCAGCTGGCGAACGTAGTAGTCCCGGCTCGATACGCCGTCGGCGGCGATGCCCTTGGTCCAGCCCAGGAACGGGTCCGTGCCGGCCTGGGTCATCCGCTGGCCGCGGACGACCCGCTCACCCTCGTGCTCACATTCGCTGGGCCCGGCGAACGGGGCCAGCACCGATTCCTGCGCCTCCTTGAGCTGCAGGAACAGCGGCTCGTCGTCGCGGTCGCCCATCAGCAGCAAGATGAAGGCCTCCGTACCGACCGAGCCGACGCCGACGACCTTGCGCGCGAAGTCACCGAAGTAGTAATGGCTCAGCACCTCGCGCAGGTCGACCTGCACTGTCTCCTGGTAGACCGCGATGGCGCTGCGCAGCTCGTCGAGCATGCCGGGATTGCGCTCGATCGGGAAGCGGACGATCACCGGATGATCCGGGCGGATCCGGTACTCCCCGTCGACCTGATTGCAGAACTTCGTCATGGCCCGCAGGCTGGTGCGACGGTGGGCCTTCTTGATGTCCGCGTGCCGCCGCCGCACGGCCTTCTTGGGCTGGACCGCGTCGAACAGCCTCGATACCTCGTCCACGTCGATCCGGGAGTACCAGACATTGAGGAACCGCATCCGCGCGTAGTGCCGCATCTCCTCGCGGTAGTTCTGCACGCAACTGCGGGCCGCCCGGTGGGCGGCCCGGTCGCTGAAGCCGTTGTCGCGGGCGGCCACGGCAAAGCTGGCGGCCAGGCGCTTGACGTCCCACTCGAACGGGGCGCGCAGGGTCTCGTCGAAGTCGTTCACGTCGAAGACCAGCCGCCGGTCGGGCGCGGCGAACATGCCGAAGTTCAGCAGGTGCGCATCTCCGCAGCACTGCACGCGGAGGTCCGTCGTGGGCGTGTGCGCCAGGTCCCAGGCCATCGGGGCGGCGGCGCCGCGGTAGTAGGCGAACGGCGAGGTCAGCATCCGGCCGTAGCGGATCGGCACCAGGTCCGGCACCCGGGTCTTGGCCTGGGTTTCCAGGATGGAGACCGGGTCAGGGCGCTCCGGCGGAGCGTCCCAGCCCGCGTGGCTGGAACGGCCCACGGCCTGGCGCTGGGTCTTGCCGCGCGCGTGCCATTCTTGCGGGCTGAGCACCTCGTGCGGCGGGGCGAGGACGCCCGGCGAGATTCTCATCAGTCACTGACCCCCCGATCGTGACGGCAGCCGGCCGACGGCAGCCGGCCGGCGGGCAACCAGGCCGCGCGATGCCACCTACAGCAGTCGTGGCTCGCTGACCTTCCCTTACCCTGGGCCGGCCCCGGCCAGTCCGAGACCGGGGTCCTTTCGGTGAGGTACGGCTGAGGTGGCGGCGGTCAGGTCACGCTGCAGCAGGATGGTGTCCACCCACCGGCCGTGCTTGCGGCCCACGGCGGTGAGCCGGCCCGCAGGGGTGAAGCCGAAGCCTTCGTGCAGGGCCGTGGACGCCGCCTGCCCCGTATCGGCGATGACGGCGATGACCTGCCGTGCGCCCGCCGCCGTGCAGCCCTCCAGCAGCGCGCCGAGCAGGGCGCGGCCGAGCCCGCGGGCTGGCGTAGGCGTACCCGGCCACCTCGCCGGCGTCCCTGGCCACCAGGAACGGCAAGCCGAGCCCGGCGAGGTCGTCGAGCCGCCGTTGCCAGTCGGCCACGGTCGGCGGGCTCTCCTCAAAGGTCGCGACGCTGCCCGTCACGTAGTGCGCGAAGATCCGCTGAACGCCGGGCAGGTCGGCCCGGCTCGCCGCGCAGATCACCGGGTCGGCAGATGGCGCCACGGTCCTCCCCTCGGTGGTCCTGCGATGATCCGCCTTGCGGAGGATGTCGTGGAAGGTCGCCAGCACATCAACGGCAGCGTCGGCGCAGTACTTCGCCGCTCAGGCCGGCCCGCCGGGAATTACCTCGACGGCCGACATCATTCCCAGGTCCTCATGCGCCACCACGTGGCAGTGCTCGACGAACTTGCCGGTGTAGTCCAGGAAATTCGACTCGAAGGTAATGGAATCCCCGGCGCTCTTGGTCAGCACATAGGTGTCGCGCCACAAGGGCGTGTCCAGCTTCTTGCCATTCCGCTTGGTAATCTTGAACGGATTGGTGTGAATATGGAAAACATGGGCGTGTTCCATGAGCTTAGGATCGAACGCGTTGCGGAGCGTCCATTCCTCGGCCGTGCCCAGGACCGGCCGGTAGGGCGGCCGGGCCGGGTCGAACGCGATGCCGTCGACCCCGAAGTGCAGGAACTCATTGTCGGGCGCTCGCCGCACGGTGAACGCGAAGTCGCGGCGCCGGGCAATCGGCAGGATGGGCGGATTCCAGGCGGGCAGGGCGGTCGGCAGGCCCATCCGCGGCCCGTGCCCGGAGACCTCGATAGTCAGGATCGTCCGGGGCTCCAGTTCGCCGACCACCCGCGGGAAACCCGGCATGCTGCCCATGCCTGCCGACCCGCCGGGCGACGGCGAGCCCGACGGCGGCATCCCCGGGATGTTGGGGCGCTGGCTGGAGCCCGGGGTCAGCACCAGGTCGTAGCGCCCCGGCCGCCCGGCCCGCACCAGCACCTCCGCGCGGTTGCCCGAGGACAGCATGAGCACGTCGGTGGGCCGCGGGGCGGCCAGGTTCAGGCCATCCCAGGCCAGGACGTGGAACTCATGCCGCTTCAGGTGCAGCGACATGAACTTGCCCTCCGCCGCGTTCAGCAGGCGCCAGCGCTGCACCTCGCCGGGATACATGGAGACCCGGGGGCTGAGCACGCCGTTGACCGTGTACAGGACGTTCGTCCGCGGGAAGAAGGCCTGCTCGGGCGTCGGGTCCGGGATCGGATCGAGTAACTGGTAGTCGTCGCCGAGCTCGATCGACTGCAGCACCATGATCTTCTCGCGGGCGGCCCTGACCTCCTCGACCTCGTCGATGGCGCCGCGGACGATCAGCGCGCCGGCCATCCCCGCGCGCAGCTGCTGGGTGACCGCGCCGTGGTGGTGCGGGTGGTACCAGAACATCCCGCCCGGGTGATCATCTGGCACCGGGATCTCGAGGTGATGATCCTCGCCCGGCGGGATCGTCAGGAAGACGTTGTCCGCGTTGCCCGCCGGCGATACGTGCAGCCCGTGGGTGTGCAGGTTGGTGGTCGTCCACTCGTGCGGCCGGTCCATCCGCATCACCGGCGGGCCGGGGAGCGCGGGGAGGCGGTTCCTCAAGTGCACCGACAGGGTGTCGCCCGGCCGGATTTCCCAGGTGTAGCCGGGCACCGTGTTGTCGTAGGTATAGGTGCTGACCGGCCGGGGCGCGCCCATGTCGACCACGCCGCGCTGCGCCGTGAGCCTGACCTTCAGCCGTCCGCCGGCGCTGGTGAGCACGCGGGGAGCGGGCAGTTCCCGCGGCCGCCGGGCTGGCGCGGGCCCGATGAGGCCACGCAGGGCCGACAGGTCCTGCGCCGCGTGCTGGTGCACGAGCCCGGCTATGGCGCCCACCGCGGCGGCGCTGGCGCCGTACTGGATCATCTGGCGCCGGGACAGTCTCTCGGCCATCGCGTGCCCCCCCGTACATCCGTTGCCCCCGCTGCGGATGCCCGGCATCGGGCCGCGATGCCGGACGTCAGCACGCTATAACGCTGAGTCACTGCCCTGGTCGCGCCACGCGGGCGCCGGGCCGGTTACCCGCCCGGTTCATCCACAACGACCACGCGGTCAGCCGTGCGGTGGGCGCCCGCAGTTGCTCCGGAAGGCTGGTCATGGTCGGCCAGATGGCGACTGTCGCCAGTTCGAGCCGGGCCATGTCTGTCACCGCCAGCCGGGTGGGCTCGGCGTCCGGGGCGCCGCCGTACTGGCGGGTCCACGCCGCGCCGAGGCGGGTG
>DATKRH010000138.1:0-10322 GCA_035532295.1 Streptosporangiaceae bacterium | reverse complement strand
GGCTGGCGACCGGCCCGGCTCAGGGTGCGGTGGGGGCGGTGGCGGTCGCGAACACGCGGCGCAGCGAGTCGAACGCGTCCAGGGAACGGCGGCCCTCGGCTTGCAGGGATCGGACCGCCGCGTCGCAGTCAGCCGGCGCCGCGAGGACTTCCTGCCACATCCTGCGCTCGCTCTCGCGCCACTCGGGCTTGTCGTGCACCTGCACGTCGGCGAAGCCAGCCGCCGGCAGGTCCCGCCGGAGGTTCACCGCGTGGATGCGCGGCGATACCCGCTCATCCGCCGGGTCGGCCGCCTCCCAGCTGCTGAGGACCAGCCGGGCACCGGAAGCCAGCAGACGGCGGAACTCCAGCAGCGCGCCGAGCGGGGGCTGCGCGAACTGGACGGCATCCACGCACATCAGCCCGTCGGCGCTGCCGGCCGGCAGGCCGGTCGCGGCCAGTTCCCCGATCCGGAACTCCGCCCGGCCGGCCGGCAGCAGCCGGGCACTGCTCAGCCGGGCCTGCCCCAGGGCAACCTCGGAGAAGTCCACTCCGAGCAGGCGCGCGCCGCTGCGGCGGGCGACCTCGATGCCGTAGCCGCCGCGCCCGCACGCGATGTCGAGCAGCAGCACGTCGCGAGGCAGGCGCAGCGCCCCGGTCACCTCGGCGATGCCCGGCCACGTCAGCATGCTGGTCGAGTGCAGCTCCGGCGGCAGCCCCAGGGTCCGGGCCACGATCGCGTCCCTGGCCGGCGAGGCCGCCATGTCCGCGTACCACTGATCGAAATACGCCGCGTCGCGCTCCGCCATGGCCAGATCAGCCCGCCCTTCGGCCGGCCGGGCTCAGGCCGAGAGCGGTGGCAGCGGTCGCCAGCACGCTCAGGTGGTCCTCCGGCGTGGCGAGCCGGGCGCCCATCGTGTTCACCGACACGTGGGTTGCCCCGGCGTCACGCCAGCGGCCGACGTGGTCCACGAGCTTCTCCGCCCCGCCCTGACCCCAGCTGACCCGGCCCTCCATCCCAAGTGCGGCAGGGTCGCGCCCCGCCTCGGTCGCCGCCTGCTCGACGATCGACTTTGCCTCGTCCAGCCGCGACCCCGGCGGCACCTGCGGGAACCAGCCGTCGGCCAGCTGGCCAGCCCGGACATAGGCACGGCGAGACTGAGCCCCGAACCACAGGGGGATCGGGCGCTGAACCGGCAGCGGCGAGAGCCCGGCGCCCGTCACGCGCTCGTGCTCGCCCGCGAAGGTGACGGTCTGCTCAGTCCACAGCCGTCGCAGCAGTGCCGCCTGCTCGGTCATCCGGCTCCCCCGGTCAGTGAAGCTCTTGCCGAGCGCCTCGTACTCCACCGCGTTCCAGCCCAGGCCGATGCCCAGGCGCAGCCGGCCACGAGTAAGCAGGTCCACCTCGGCGGCCTGCTTGGCCACCAGAGCCGTCTGCCGCTGCGGGAGGATGATGATCCCAGTCACCAGCTCCAGCGATGTCACCGCCGCCAGGTAGCCGAACAGCACCAGCGGCTCGTGGAAAGTCGTGCGGACGTCATAGGGGCCGCTCCAGCCCTGATGCACCACCGGGTCCGCGCCCAGGACGTGATCGTAGGCCAGCACATGGGCGAACCCGAGCTCCGTTACCCCCTCGGCGTAAGCACGGACGGCCCCGACATCGGCGCCGATCTCAGTCTGGGGAAACACCACGCCGATTCTCACGAGGACCTGTCTACCGCACTGCGCCCAGCACCCCACGGCCGGGTCATGACTGCCGCTCCCCCCGGCCGCGGACTGCGCCCGGACCGGGGAGCTCTCCGGACCAGGGGCTGCCGCAGGGACGAACGGCAGGTCTGGCCGCGACTTTCGCCCCTAGTGCCGGAGCGGCTGCCGGGGAAAGCGTAGGAGCAAAGTACTCGATAGTCACCGGGATGCTCGGTGCCAGGAGATGGGGGGCAGGCGGTGGTCGTATTCGCTGATCGAGCTGAGGCCGGCCGGCAGCTTGCCGGGGAGCTGGAGTCGGTGCGCGGGCCGGATACGGTGGTCCTGGGCCTGCCGCGGGGCGGCGTTCCGGTGGCATTCGAGGTGGCGGAGGCGCTCGGGGCGCCGCTGGATGTCATCGTCGTGCGAAAGCTGGGGGTCCCGTTCCAGCCCGAGCTGGCGATGGGCGCCATCGGCGAGGGCGGAGTGCGGCTGCTCGACGCCGGCATACTCGCGCGGGCCCGCGTCACGGACACCGAGGTGGCCGAGGTAGAGCGTCATGAGCGGGCAGTGCTGGAGGCGCGGGTCGCCCGCCTGCGCCGGGGCCGGCGGCGCATCGACCTGGCCGGCCGCACCGCCGTCATCGTGGATGACGGGCTGGCGACCGGGTCGACCGCGAGGGCGGCCTGCCTGGTGGCCAGGCAGCTCGGCGCCGCACGGGTCATCGTGGCGGTGCCAGTCGCCCCGGCGGAGACGATGCGGCACCTGCCGGAGGCCGATTCCGTCGTGTGCGTCTCGGCACCCGCCCAGTTCCTGGCGGTCGGCGCCCACTACCGGGACTTCTCCCCGACGAGCGAGGATGAGGTGGTCACCCTGCTCGACACGGCCGAACGGCGGACGCAGCGCCGCAGGGCCGCCCGGGTGCCCAGCGATTGCGTCGTCGACACCGATGTCGAGATCCCGGCCGGCCCGCAGAAGCTCGAAGGTCACCTGCACCTGCCGGACAAGGTGGCCGGCGTCGTGGTCTTCGCGCATGGCAGCGGCAGCAGCCGGCACAGCCCGCGTAACCGCTTCGTCGCCGAGGTGCTGCACGGGGCGGGTCTCGGCACGCTGCTACTCGACCTGCTCAGCGAGCAGGAGGAGCGCGATCGCGCCAGTGTCTTCGACATCGGGCTGCTCGCGGACCGGCTCACCGCCGCCACCCGGTGGCTGGCCGGCCGGGCCGGTACCGACACCTGCCGGCTCGGCTACTTCGGTGCGAGCACGGGAGCGGGCGCGGCGCTGTGGGCAGCGGCCGAGCCCGGCGCGCCGGTCGCGGCAGTCGTGTCGCGCGGCGGCCGGCCAGACCTCGCCGGCCCGCGGCTGAGCGCCGTGCGGGTACCGACGCTGCTGATCGTCGGCGGCGCCGACACTGAGGTGCTCCAGCTGAACCGGCAGGCCCAGGCGCAGCTGCGCTGCCCGAGCGAGCTGGCGGTCGTCGCCGGCGCCACGCACCTGTTCGAGGAGCCCGGCACGCTCGCCGAGGCGGCTAGCCTGGCCCGCGACTGGTTCGCGCGTTACCTGCTCGCCACCGCCTCCGCCCCGGCCGCGCGAGCGCCCCGGTGACGGCCCCGCAGCGGGCGCCGGACGGCGCCGCCTCCGCCGCGCAGATCCGGTCGATGGCCCGCCCGCTGACCGAAGGCGGCGACCTCGGCCCCCTGATCGACCGGGTCAGCGCCGCCCGCTTCGTCTGCATCGGGGAGGCCTCGCACGGAACGCACGAGTACTACCGCTGGCGGGCCGAGCTGAGCCGGCGCCTGATCGCGGAGCACGGCTTCACCTGGATCGGCGTGGAGGGTGACTGGCCGGACTGCTGGCGCATCAACCGGTGGGTACGCGGACACGCCGATCAGGACCTGGATGCCCGCGCCCTGCTCGCCCGATTCGAGCGCTGGCCGACCTGGATGTGGGCCAACCAGGACATCGCCGAGTTCCTGACCTGGCTGCGCCGGCACAACCTCGCCCGGCCCGACCGCGAGCGCGCCGGGTTCTACGGCCTCGACGTGTACTCCCTGTGGGACTCGCTGTGGCAGATCATGACCTGGCTCGAGGCACATGCTCCCGACGCGCTGCCGACGGCGCTGCGGGCCTGGCAGTGCTTCCTCCCCTACGGCGAGGACCCGCATGAGTACGCCTGGAGCGCGCGGCTAGTGCCCGCGTCCTGCGAGCCCGACGTGGTCGCTCTCCTGGTGGAGGTGCGCCGTCGCACAGGTGACCAGATCACGGACCTGGGTGACGACGCGGTGGATGACGACGCGTTCAACGCGGAGCAGAACGCGGAGGTCGCCGCCCACGCTGAGCACTATTACCGCACCATGGTGCGCGGTGACCGTCAGTCGTGGAACATCCGCGATCACCACATGGCCGACACGATCGACCGGATCGCCCGCCACCTCGGGGGCCGGTCCAGGGGGCTCATCTGGGAGCACAACACCCACATCGGCGATGCCCGCGCTACCGACATGGCCCGCGACGGCCTGGTCAATGTGGGCCAGCTCGTCCGGGAGCGGCACGCCGCCGCCGACGTCGCGCTGGTCGGCTTCGCCGGTCACCGCGGGTCGGTGCTCGCCGCCGCCTCGTGGGGCGCCCCAGAGCAGGCGTTCCAGGTGCCGCGGGCCCGGCCCGGCAGTCATGAGGACCTGCTCCACCACGCGCTCGGCCGGCCCGCGGTCCTGGTGTTCGGCGACGACAGGTCCGGGCCCTGGCTCTCAGGGTGGCGGGGGCACCGGGCCATTGGCGTCGTCTACGACCCGCGGGGCGAAGCGGGGAACTATGTCCCGACCTGTATCGGCCAGCGCTACGACGCCCTGATCTGGGTCGAGCAGACCACGCCGCTGCTGCCGCTGCACCACGAGGGCCGCCCGCAGGAACCCGAGCTGGAGACTGAGCCCACCGGCTTCTAGGCGGCCAAGGCCGGGCGCGCCGGGCTTCCCGTGGCTAGGGGGTGACCACCAGGTGGTTATCCACCTTGGCGACGCCCGGCGCGGCCGCCGCCGCGGCCGCCGCGGCGGCCGCCTCGGTCAGCGAGTGCACGTACCCGTACAGCTCGGCGGTGTGATCGGACACCGCCACCCGGACCTGACTCGCATCGACCTGCGCCGCGCGCCGGAAGGCATCCTCGATCTCCGCCTCGACCCGCTCGACGCTGACCGGCGACATGACATGGATGCTGTTGGTGACCGCCACCACGCCCCGGACATGGCGGACCATCCGCTCGACCTCATGCCGCTGGAAATCGAATTCGACCTGCCCGTCCAGCAGCACCCAGCCCCCTTGCACCCGGGCATGGACCGCATCGGCCGGGATCTGGGTGTTCCAGTCCAGGACATGCGCGATCGCCCGGGCGATGTCCGAGTCATCCCGCGCCTCCCCCGCCAGCCGCACCTGAACCTCATCGGCCACCGCCCGCACGCCATACACTCGTGCGGCCGCCCGGGCCACCGCCACCTTCCCCGCATACGCCGCGGTCCGCCCCGTCAGCGTCACCGCCCCGTCCTGAACCGCCACCCCGATCACCTCCGGGTCAGTCACCTGCGGATCCCACTGCAGCTCGCTCAGGATGTCTTCCCGGATATCGGCGTCAGATTTCATCACTAACCCCCCCGCTCGCCCCGCTTGCCCTGGTGGCCCGCGCCACCGGCCACCAGCACAACGCGACGCGACCGCGACCGTCAGGGCCGAACGTCCCGACCCGCCGGGTCCTGCGGCTGGGCAGTCGCCTGACCGCCATTGAAAGCAGTTCCCATCACATCTGAATGGGGAGCGAACGTTACGGTAATTTTCGTAGCGGCAGTGGTCGGCTTCTGTTAACTTCGACAGAGCTTGTAGAAGTTAACACAGATCGCCCCGCAGGGAGGCTGCCCCCTCATGTCACGTGTTCCCGCGCCCGGCTACGGCCCCGCTGCCCCCCCGCCCGACGGCCAGGTGCACCGGTCCCCGGAGCCGGGCCGGGGCGATGGCGCGCCGCGGCCCGGCGTGCCCGCGCTGCTGGCCGGCGCGGGACTGGGCGTTCTCGTGCTGGTCCTGGGCATCGTCGCGAAGACCGGCCCGGTGGCCCGCGCTGACCTGCGCGTCGACCAGCACATCGCCGCGCACGACCGCACCAGCGCGCTGACCTCGCTGGCCAGGGCGGCCACCACGATAGCCACGCCGGAGACCGTCGGCGTGGGCCTGATGATCCTGGTGCCGGTCATCCTGCTGCTGGCCCGGCGCCGCCTCGACGCCCTGCGGGTGTTCTGCATGTTCGGCGGGGCGTTCGCGCTGGCCGAGGTCGGCAAGAAGCTCATTAACGAGCACCGGCCGCCGACTGCGCTGTGGGCGATGAAGGCCGACAGCGGAGCGTCCTACCCCAGCGGGCACGCCACCACCGCGGCGGTGATCGCGGTCGCGGTGATCGTCATCGCGACCACCGCCGTGGCCCGGCGCGCCGCCATCGTGCTGGGCGTCCTGTACGCGGTCGCCGTCGCGGTCAGCCGGGTCTACCTGGCCGATCATTACCCGCTGGATGTGCTCGGCGGCATGCTCTGCGCCCTGGCCGCCGGGTTCGTCGTCACCGGCCTCGCCGCACTGCCCGCCCTGCAGCCGTACCTGCGGCGGCTCGAAACGCGCGGCGCCCGCCCCCGCTGAGCGGGCGGGGGCACCCGGGGCATCGGGTTCTCATTGGGACTCCTGACTATTGTCGGGGGCCGTGTTCCGCATTAGCCCAAAAGGCGCCCGATCGCGGCGCGCAGGCCAGCGAGCGCGCGCTCGCGAGCCAGGCTCTCATGTCACCTGATAGTGACTATCAGGAAACGCGCACGGTCACCCGGAAGACCGACGATGTGCCGCACCTGGCCGCCGAGTCCGGCCGGCACCCCGGCCGGGTCGACGTGATGCGCACGACCCCGCGGCGGACGGCGGCGAAGTATGCCCCGGTGACCCCCATCCTGAGGGTCAGTTTCCCGTTTGCCTGAGGCGCGAGCGCGCCGGAGTCGGACCGGATGGACGTCCACGTGCGCGTCGCAGTGCCGCTGAGCAGCACCATCACGTGCGCGCCGACGCGGACGCAGGCCACCGCGCCGTTGTCGGCGTTATCTATGGTCAGCGTCGCGCCAGCCTGGGCTGACGACACGCCGGGCGCGCATGGCGAGACGCTCGCCCGAGCCGCTGGCGGAGCGGCCGCCGGCTGCGATCCGCAGGCGGCCGCCAGTCCTGACGCGCCCGTGATCACGGCGGCGGCGAGTATCGACCGACAGCGCATGCGAACCTCCAGCAAGCCAGTGGCGCCGAAGCCGGGGCATGTTCCCGGCCACCTGATTCGACGCGCCCCGGCACCCGCCGGTTCCATCGGTGAGGGGCCCTAAGGGACTGATCTGGCCATCAGCACGAACGGGGCCAGTCCGGCCGATCAAGCCGGGGCGGCCAGCACTCCGTCATTGTCACGCATAGTATTTGTTATTGACCTCTTCTGAACTGCGGTTTATCGTACGGCGAGCGCCAATTTTACCGGCGCGACAACTCGGTCTGCCAGCGCCCCCTGGCATTCCGGCGGCGTTATCGAAGGGATCAGGAATGTCCTTACGCACTCCCGTCCGACGATGGGTCACACACGGCGGCCTCACCGTAGCGGCCGCGCTGACCCTGGCAGCCGGGGCCCAGGCGGCCACCACCGGCGCGCAGGCCGCGACCGCTCGCCCGCAGGCCGCGGGCGTCAGCAGCACCTCGCCGGTCACCAACCCGTACTCGCCCGCCTACCATCACAGCTACCGGCACGGCGTGATCCCCACCAGGGCAGTCGAGGCGAAGATGCGCGGCTGGGTGCATAACCATCCGCAGGCGGCTGCCCTGTCGGCCAACGACCTTAACTACGGCGGGGGCATCGACGGCATCGGCGTGACGACCGGCGCCGAGAAGGTGTACCTGGTGTTCTATGGCTCCCAGTGGGGCACCCAGAGCACCAACGGCAGCGGCGACGTCACCTTGTCGGGCGACCCGTCGGGAGAGGCTCCCTACGCACAGGAGCTCATGAAGGGCCTGGGGACCGGCAGCGAGCTGTGGTCCGGCGTGATGACCCAGTACTGCGACGGCGTGACGACCGGCGCCCAGTCCTGCCCGGCCAGCAACACCGAGCATGTCGCCTACCCCACCGGCGGAGCGCTGGCCGGCGTGTGGGTGGATGAGAGCAGCGCGTCGCCGTCGTCGGCCACCGGCCATCAGCTGGGCGTGGAGGCCGTCAGCGCCGCCGCGCACTTCGGCAACACCACCGCGGCGTCCAACCGGGACGCCCAGTACGTCATCCTGTCGCCCACTGGCACTAACCCGGACGGCTGGCTCAGCAACGGGTTCTGCGCCTGGCACGACTACAACGGTGACTCCACCCTCAGCGGCGGCCCGGTCACCTCGCCCTATGGCGATATCGCCTTCACCAACCTGCCCTACATCACGGACGCGGGCGCGTCCTGCGGGCAGGACTTCGTGAACAGCAACGGCACTCTCGACGGCGTCTCGATCGTCGAGGGCCACGAGTACGCCGAGACCGTCACCGACCAGAACCCGGCCGGCGGCTGGACTGACTCCAGCGGCGCGGAGACCGGCGACAAGTGCGCCTGGGTCACGCCGGGGACCAGCGGCGGCTCGTTCAACCTCACGACGGGCACCGGCACCTTCGCCATGCAGACCACCTGGGCCAACGACGGCTCGGGCGGCAGCGGTGCCTGCGAGGCCAGCCACGCCATCGTGACGAACGGCGGCGGTGGCGGCAGCAACACCGTGACAGTGACGAGCCCCGGCGCCCAGACCGGGACCGTCGGCACCGCGGTGAGCCTGCAGATCCACGCCAGCGACTCAGCCTCCGGCCAGACGCTCACCTACAGCGCCGCCGGGCTGCCAGCCGGCCTGTCCGTCAACTCCTCCACCGGCCTGGTTACCGGCACCCCCACGACCGCCGGCACCTCCAGCGTCACAGTGACCGCGACCGACACGACCGGGGCGCACGGCTCGGCCTCGTTCACCTGGACGATCAGCACGTCCGGCGGCGGCGGATGCACCGCGGCGCAGCTGTTCGGCAACCCCGGGTTCGAGACCGGCAGCATCTCACCGTGGACATCCACGGCGGGCGTGCTGGCCAGCACCTCGCTGGGCGTCCCGGCCCACTCCGGCTCCTGGCTGGCCTGGCTGGATGGCTACGGCGGCCAGCACACCGACACCCTCGCCCAGACCGTGACGATCCCCGCCGGCTGCAAGAACGCGACCCTGTCGTTCTGGCTCGATATCTCCACCAGCGACCCCACCAACGCCGCCTCTGACACCTTCGCAGTAAAGGTGCTCAATTCCAGCGGCACCGTGCTGGCGACCCTGGCCACGCTGTCCAACCTGAACGCCACCGGCGGCTACAGCCAGTACTCCTACTCGGTCGCGCCGTACATCGGGCAGAAGATCACGATCAAGTACATCGGCACCGAGACCCTGTCCGGCTACAACACCAGTTTCTTCGAAGATGACAACGCGCTGAACGTCTCCTGACGCCAGCACCACGCCGCGGGCGGCCCCGATCATCGGGGCCGCCCGTCGGCGTCGGAGGCCGGGTAGTTCCAGCGTCACGGTCGCCGGCGGCCAGATCATCGGGATGCTCCACATCGAGGTCAGCCGTCACGGCTTCGGCGACATCGGGAGCTTGCAGTCGCGTCCGCACGAGAAGGAATCCGGCTTGGTCAGCCTGATTCGCCGAATCGGGCTCGGAGCTGGGCTGGGCGGCGGTTAGGCAACGGCGACCACGCTGTGGAACACCTTCTACATGAACGCCGCGATCGAGCAGCTGCGGGCCGAGGGCTACCCGGTCCGCGACGAGTCATGCCTGCGGACACCGAAGCAATGGTGAGCACCAGCCCGAAGATGCTGACCTGGACGGGGCGGCTGACCTGCCGCCAAGCAGAGACGGTTTTACGGCCACCCGCGCGGGGTGCCGCGGGGGTCAGCTCCCGGCGGTCCCGCGGGCGATGTGCCGCACCGCCACTGTGTCTCCGGTGACCTCGTACAGCACGCGGTAGCGGCCGACCGGCATGCGCCGCAGGTCCGGTGACCCATACGGGAACGACCCGGCCGGGCGGGGATCGTCGGCCAGCCGGTCGATCGTGTCGAGCACCTCGCGGATGCCCGCGGGATCGTCGCGGAGGAACCCGGCCGCCTGGTCGATCGCTTTCTCGTCGTAGTCGGTCCGCAGGGTCACCGGGGCATGCCCAGCCGACGGCGGGCCTCGTCCGCGGGCACGAACATCGTCTCGCCGGCGGCGTCCCGGGCCTTCCACTCCAGCACCGCCGCGGTGTCCTCGGCGTCCTCCAGCTCCTGGCGGGTGGCAGCCTGCTCCAGTGCCCGCAACCGCAGGAAGTCGGTCACCGGCACCACGACCGCGGCCTGGCCGCCCAGATGGATAACCTCGTAGGAGCCGGTGCCGGGTACGGCCGCGGGCTCGGCTGGCTGGGCAGTCATGCTTCCTCCTGTCGCCTCCGGGGTCGCTACCCATCCTGGCATGCTCGCGCCCGGACCGCCGGTCATGCCGCCCCTCGCCGGGGTCGGTGTCGTGTGATTCCGCCGGAATCACACAGGCCGCCGAGTATCCGCTTCACAGCGTCCGTGCCGTCTGGGCCA
>DATKRH010000137.1:0-9679 GCA_035532295.1 Streptosporangiaceae bacterium | reverse complement strand
GTATTACAGTTGCTGTTATTCGGTCTGTGACCGCGCTGCAGCTCAGCGTGGCTAGGGGTTAGGGCTTGGCGGTTACGTGCTGTCACCTCCTTCCGGCCGCTGCTGCTTAGGTGGCGAGGGCTGCGAGGCGGGTGGCGTAGTGGTGCCAGCGGGCGCGGGCCTGGTGGCGTCTGCGCCATGCGGACCAGCGGAGCTGGAAGGCGAGGCGAGCCGCGGTGATGTGGCCGGCTTTCCAGTCGCGGGCGAGGCGGTCGATGCGGCTGGTTTCGGCGGCGGACAGTTCTATCGGGGGGATGCCGGGCGGGCAGGGCTGGCCTCCGCGTACGGGCAGGGGTGCGGTTCCGGTGCGGAACAGCAGGTCAGCGGTGCTGGCGGCGGGCTCGCTGACGGCGGCCGGGGTGTCGCGGCCGGCGGGCGGTGCCGCGGGGAGGACGTCAGCGCCGGCGAGGGCGGCCTGGATGGCGGTGGTCCGCAGCTGGGCGAGGGCGGTCAGCGCGGTGTGCCGGTTGATGGCGTCCCGGGTCCTGGCCTGGCACTGGTCCCAGCCGAGGGTATCTTTTCCCGTTTTAAACGTTATTTCCACCGGCCATCTGCGCCCCGCGATCGTGATGAAATAGGTCATCGTCGCGGACCTTCCCTCCGGTGACCAGCAGAGATAGAAGGCGTACTTGTTCTTGTCCCGGTCCGGGAAGCGGCGGATCAGAAGGAACTCCCGCGGGTCCGCGGTGGCCAGGAGCGCCCAGTCGCCGTAGCGGGGGCCTTTCGTGCCGTTCCCGCACGACCGCCGCTCGAACACGGCATCAGGTATGGCCTGGTCAGCCCGGATGACCGTGTTCCTCGCGAGGGTGACGCGGTAGTCGCAGGGGATGATGACGACGTAGGCCAGGCCGAGGGCCCGGAGCGCGGCACGGAACTCCCCGCACCGGCCGTATACCTCGTCCGCGGCGGCCCGCATGACCCGGAGCCCGGCCGCCATCAGGCGCTTGACCTGCTCGATGGCCAGTTCCGGCTTCGTGGCGAACGCCAGGTCCGCCGGTATCCCCGCCTTCTTCCTCCGCCGCGGGTCCTTCGCCCAGCAGTCCCGCATGTACACATCGAAGTCCACCCAGGCCTGCCCGAGCGCGGTGACCAGGGCCGCGAACACCCAGGTCACGCAGTTCTCCACCTTCCCGGTGACCCCGGCGTGCCGCGGGGAGACACACGCCGTGAATCTTCCTTTCCGCAGGTCAGCGGTCTCGTCGAACGCCAGCCCCGGCCCGGTCAGGTCACCGGGGTCATCGCGCAGGACGTCCTGCGCCAGGCCCGGCAGCAGCCCGCGGAGCTCCTCCCACGACCATTTATGCCTGCTGAGCAGGGCCTGCAGCCGGTGCGGACCCTCATGACCTGCGGCAACGGCCAGCTCCCAGCAGTTCGCCCGCGTCTCCCGCGACAGCGCCCGGATGTAATCCATCGCCACCGCGGCGGTGCGCCGCTGCCGCATTATCCGGCCCAGCAGGCCCCTGACCAGCGCGTCCGCTCTCTCCCCGTACTCCGCGGCATCTTCTATGCTGGCCATCGCGGCCGTGGCCTCGTTGTCTTGTTTTTCCACAAAATTCAGGAACGAGCCACGGTCGCCTCAAGTTACACAGGCGTAATTCAGCCCCTGCCGAGAACCTGTTGCGCACCGTTACATCACCCGCATGCCGGGCAGTCACGGAACAGGCGCGCTTGAACGCTCAACGTGAAACAGCGACTGTAATACGAGGCGGCGAATGGTGATGCCGGGCTGAAGCCAAAGACCCTCGCGGCCGAGGCTGAGGCTATTGACCTCTACCTCAAGCCTGGCCTCGGTCACATCCGACTCGGCGACCTCCGCAACCAGCACATCCGCGACCTGTACGCCGCGATGCGGAAGATCAACCGGCCCGCCGAGCAAGCCCAGCGGTCCGACCTGATGCGGGCGCTGCTAGCCGCGCGAGCGTCCCGAGACGGCAAGCGCATTTCGACAAGGCCCCTGACCGAATCCCGGATCAGGCGCGTCAATGCCGTCCTCTCGGCCGCGCTGAACGAGGCAGTCAACGTCCGGCACATGATCCCGATCAGCCCGGCAGCCGGCATCTTCCGCTCGGCAGGCTCACGAAGGGGCACTCGGACCAAGCCGCTGCTATGGACCGCTGAGCGGGTCGAGTACTGGGAGCAGACCGGGAAGATGCCCGCCAAGGTCATGACCTGGACGCAGGCTCAGGCTGGCAGCTTCCTGGATTTCTCCGAGGCCACGGGCGAGCGACTGCACGCCCTGTTCCACATCGACATTCACTACGGCCTGCGGCGCAGCGAACTGGCGGGGCTTGAGCGCCAGGACATGAGCGTAGGGCGGCGGCGGGTCCATATCCGCCAGGCCCAGGCCGGCGAGGAACTGGACGCCACGAAGACTGCCAGCTCCGACCGGCAGGTCATCTTCGATGAGCAGACGGCGCTGATCCTGCAGGCATGGGAGCGCCGCCAGCGCGAAGAGCGGATGGCTTTGGGCCCGGCGTACGCCGATTCCGGGCGGTACTTCACGTACGAGGACGGCCGGGCGCTGCGCCCGGAGTATGTCTCCACGCGGTTCAATCTCCTAGTCGCCAGGTACGCGGCGATCCGCCGGCGTTTCTATGAAGAGGAAAGGGCGGCGGACTGGATCGCGCGACGGTACCGCGTGCCCGAGGACGCCGTCAGGATCGCGCTGGCCGCGCCGTTGCCGCCGCTGAACTTCCACGGCGTCCGGCACGGGGCCGCCACGATGCTCATGACCGCGAAGGTGCCGGACAAGGTTGTCTCCGAGATCCTCGGCCACGCGAGCACCTCGTTCACCAAGGACGTATATACGGTGGTGGCGGAGGAACTCGCTGAGGAAGCGGCGCGGGCGATCTCCGCTTTCGTCCCCCGCCGGAGCCGCGCGAGCGGCTCGCGGACTTTCGGGCCAACAATGGGCCAACAGGAGGCCAGATGATCTTCAAAGACAAGCCTGGGCTCCCGGGCGATAAGCCCGGAAGCCCAGGTCAGAGCGCGGAGGCTCGGGGATTTGAACCCCGGATGGGCTGTAGACCCAAACCGCATTAGCAGTGCGGCGCCATAGACCGGACTAGGCGAAGCCTCCCGACGACCCAACAGGGCCGCGCCCTAGGGTACCGGTACAGCGGGAGCGACGGCAAAGCCGGCGCCCGAGCGCTGCCCGGCGGTTCAGCGCACCTCGATGACCTCGTAGTCGCCGCGTGCGTAGGCCTCGCGCATCGTCGTCTTGGCGAACTTCCCGACGCTGGTCTTGGGCACCTCGGCGATAAACGACCAGCGCTCGGGCAACTGCCACCGCGGCACCCGATCGGCCAGGAACGCTCGCAGCTCATCGGCGGTCACCGCGCCGACGGTGCTCAGCACGACCGCGGCCAGGGGGCGCTCGCCCCACTTGTCGTCAGGCACGCCGATCACGGCGGCCTCGGTCACGCCGGGATGCGCCATGAGCGCGTTCTCCAGTTCCATGGACGAGATCCACTCTCCGCCGGACTTGATGACGTCCTTGGCCCGGTCGGTCAGCGTGACGTAGCCGAGCGGATCGATCGTCCCGACGTCCCCGGTTCGCAGCCAGCCATCCCGGAACTTCGCCGGATCGTCGTCCTTGTAGTAGCCGGCGGTCACCCAGGGCCCGCGGACCTCCACCTCGCCGACCGCCTCGCCGTCGTTGGGCAGCACGGTGTCGCCCTCGCCGACCAGCCGGCCCTCGACCAGGCAGATCAGGCGCCCCTGGGTGTCCCGGTACTGCCAGGCCTGGTCCTTGGGCACGCCCACGGGCGGGCGGGCGACGCTGCCGAGGGGAGAGGTCTCGGTCATCCCCCACGCCTGGACGATCGTAACGCCCAGTTCCTTCTCATAGGCCTCCAGCAGCGCGTGCGGCACGGCGGACCCGCCGCAGGGCACCAGGCGCAGCGACGACAGGTCACCGCCATGGGCCCGCACATGTTGCAGCAGGCCATTCCAGATCGTCGGCACCGCGCCGGCGAGCGTAGGCCGCTCAGCCTCGATCAGCGCCGCGAGCGGCGCCGGCTGCAGGAACCGGTCCGGCATGACCATGTCCGCGCCCGCCAGGACGGCCGCGTAGGGCAGGCCCCAGGCGTTCGCGTGGAACATCGGCACCACGGGCAGCACCCTGTCCCGGTCGGACAAGGCGAAGACGTTGCCCATGCTGACCGCCATCGAGTGCAGGTACATCGAGCGGTGGCTGTAGACGACGCCCTTGGGCTGGCCGGTCGTGCCGCTCGTGTAGCACATGGCGGCGGCCGACCGCTCGTCCAGCTCGGGCCAGTCGAAGCTATCGGGCTGGCTCGCGATGAGCGCCTCGTAGGAGTGCACCTGGCGCCCCTCGCCGGCAAGCTCGGGCGGCGCGGCCGGGTCCGTTATCTCTTCTGCGTTGCTGATGATGACGTGGCGGATCGATGGGGTGTGCGGCAGGACGCTGGCCAGCAGCGGAGCAAGGGTGGCGTCCGCGATGACGACCTCGTCGCCCGCGTGCCCGGCGATGTAGCCGATGACCGCCGGGTCCAGGCGCAGGTTCAGGGTGTGCAGCACGGCGCCCATCGACGGGATCGCGAGGTAGGCCTCCAGGTGCTCGGCGTTATTCCACATCAGCGTCGCGACGCGCTGGTCGGCGTCCACGCCGAGGGTGCGCAGCGCGTTGGCCAGCTTCGCCGAGCGGATGCCGAGCTCGCGGTAAGTCCGGCGGCGCACGCCGGCGGGGGTCGCCGTCACGACCTCGCGCTCGCCGTAGGCCGACGTCCCGTATCGCAAGATCGCGCTAATGGTGAGCGGCGTGTCCATCATCGTGGCGAGCATGGGCGAACCTCCTGGCAGACGGCACGCCAGGTGGCTATGGCCCCTAGCTGCGCCGAACCCGTCCCTGACGTGAGTAAGTGTCACGGTAGCGGCAAATCCCGGCCCCGTCAGTAGCCAGCCAGGCGGGGGCGCGCCTGGTCAGTCGGCCAGTAGCTCGGTGTCGATGCGCAGCTTGGCGACAGCCCGGGAGACCGTGCTCTTCACGGTCCCCAGGCTCACTCCCAGCCGCTCGGCGACCTCGGCCTCGGTCATGTCCTCGTAGTAGCGCAGCACCAGGGCGGTCCGCATCCGCAGCGGGAGCCGGTCGATCGCCCGCCGCAGGGCCTCCTGCAGGTCGCTGTCCCCCGCGGGGTCGGCCACCGCCCGGTCGGGCAGCTCATCGGTCGGGAACTCCTGGACCCGCCGCCTGCGCCACCAGGAGATGTGGGTGTTCACCATCGCCCGCCGCACATAACCGTCTAGGGCGCCGCGGTCCTCGATCCGGTCCCAGGCCAGGTAGGTCTTGGCCAGGGCCGCCTGCAGCAGGTCCTCGGCGTCGGCGAGATTCCCGGTCAGCAGGTAGGCGGTCCGCAGCAGCGCGCGACCGCGCGTCGTGACATATTCCCGGAACTCGGGGTCGTCGGGCGCGGGCCCGGCCGCGCCCCGTGACGGTGCCGCCGGCTCCTCGCTCGCGAGGCGCGCTGACGCCACGGCACGAGGCACCCCTCCGCCCGCGCTCGCGCATGCGTGTCTAGCCAAGTGATCGCCCCCGACACTCACCCTCTTACGGTACCCAGCACAATGCCCACATGGTCAGCTACCCCGCGTAACGGCGAGTCTCGCGGCGCCTATGTAGACAGATCGGGCCACTCGGATAGGCAGAATGGGCCAGGCCGCCCATCGTCTTGACGGAAAAACGGATATGTGTGACCGTCAGCCGGCAAGAAGTGACGAACCGCTTGACGGGCGGTGGTGTGACTACGCATTGTCTAAGACTGGGCCACATCGCCCGGGGAGGGCAGATGCTGAAGGCTCGCGGGGAACGCGGGTGCTGCGACCGCTGCGCGGGCGCCACCGGCAGTGCTGACGCTGTGCGGGTGGCACGTCGGCGACTGCTCAAGGATGCGGTCTTCCGGCCCCAGGCTGCCCTCATGCCCGACGCGGGCGGCCCCGCGCCGGACGCGGGGCCGCTGACCCGGGCCGTGACGGGCACCGTCCTGGACGTCAGCCCGCAGGTGCTGATGATCGGCGAGCCGGGCGGCCGACCGGGCTCCGAGCAGCGCTTCGCGCTGACCAGCGACGCGACCGCCTGGCGGGGAAAGCAGTTAGAACCGACGGAACTACGCCAGGGCGACCGCGTCATCATCCGGCTGCATCCGACGCGGCGCGGCGTCGCGGACCGGATCTGGGCGAACATCGGCCGGGTTACCGGCACCATCATCGAGCACGCCAGCGACTTCATGGTGGTGGACGAGGGGGTCACCCGGCGACGCCAGATCGTCGTGGTCCCGCCGCGCGCGGCCGGCCGGATTCAGGTGCGGTTCCCCACGCTGCAGCCCGGCTACCTGATCGACATCATCGGGCTACGCGGCCCCGACGCCCTGGAGGGTCTCATTCCGGCCACCTCCCAGCCCGCCTATCCGGCCGGCCGACGGCCGGAAGCCCCGCTGGTCAGCGGGTTCATCCCCGATGCGATCAGCGGCTCGGCCACCTGGCATGAGCCGGCGGGCGAGCCGGCGGGAGTGCTCGGCGTCGCCTACCCTGCGCTGGATCCGGCCGCGGGCTGCGCTGAGGACGCGGCTCGCGGGCATCTGCGCGGCTACGCCCGGATGCCCTACCTGGCCGTCGGCAGCTTCCTGCTGGTCCGCAACGACTGCAACGGGGCATCCTGCACGCTGCCGGTCACCGGCTGTGCCGCGGTGGCCCGGCTCTTTAACGACCGTTGTGTCACCTGCGGGACTTCACCGCGCGGCCGGGTAGCTGACCTGACCGAGGCGAGCTTTGTCGCGCTGGGCGGCGAACTCGACAAGGGCTGCTTTAACGCGACCATTACGATCGGCCGCTGACGATGCCCATGATCGTCATGCTCCGGGAAGTCCAGATCCCGTTGCTATCGGCGATGCTGCTAGGCGGGTGCGCGGCCAAGCTCGCCCAGGTCGTTCGCGTCGGCTCCCTGGACGCCGGCCTCGGCCCGACCGCGCTGTTCCCGATGCGACTGCGCCGCCCGGTCGCCATGGCCATGTGCGCCATGGAGTGCGGGCTCGGGCTGGGGCTGATCGCGAGCGCGGGACAGATCGGCCGAGGCGCGCCCGCGTTCTGCGTTCGGCTGGGCACCGGGCTGCTATTCCTGGTGGCCACCTCCGCGCTACTGGAACTGCGGGCCAGCCGGCCCGACATCGGCTGCGGCTGCTTCGGTGACTTCTCGCACGCGCCGGTCGGCTGGCGGACGCTGAGCAGGTCAGGGCTGCTGGCCGTCGCGGCCCTGACCACGCTCGGGCTGTCCCCGCTGCAGCCACCCCATTCCAAGTCCATCGCGGCGCTGTGGCTCGGGCTGCTGGCCGCCGAACTCGTCCTGATCGCCGGCCTGTCTCCCGAACTCGGCGAGGCGCTGGTCAAGCTGGGCTACTCCGAGCCCTGCGAGCTGCGCGTCATTCCGGCCGAACGGACCCTCACGGCGCTGCGGCGCAGCAAGCAATGGCGCAGGCACGCCGGCTTCCTGGCCGCCGACGTGCCCACGGATATGTGGCGTGAGCTCTGCTGGCGGTACCTGGTCTTCCCGGGCAGGTACGGCGACCGGGAGGCAGAGGTCGTCTTCGCCGTCTTCCTCCGCCAGCGGCGGCCGCTGATCCACGTCGCGCTCGTCGACGCCGCCACCGGCAATGCGGTCCAGTGGCCGACCGCGCCGAGCCGGCCACCCTGGCTAAGCCGGTCACCCTGGCTAAGCCGGTCACTCCGCCCGCTCGCCGGACAGGGTCAGCCCGCGGTGCCAGCCGTCGCGCCGCCCGGCACCGACGCCACCCTCCAGGTCAGGGCGTGGCCGCCCGGACAGGCATTGTCGGAGCCGGAGCCGGACGGACAGGGGCCCGAGGGCGCCGCGCAGCGCTCTGCCGTTTTCTACTGATCTCTAGCCCATAGGCTAGAAAGACTTAGACATCGGCAGAGGACCCGCTCAGGCGGGCTGGATGCGTCAGGCGGGCTGGGCGCGTCAGGCGGGCTGGGTGCGCAGGAAGCGCCCGAAATGCGGCACGGTGAACGCGATCAGGCCCCGCTCTGAGCTGTAGATAAGCCCTTTCTTGATCAGGCTGTCACGGGCGGGGGAGACGCTGGAGGGCTTCCGTCCGAGCTCCTGCGCCACCTGCGCCGTCTGCACCGGCTCGTCGCCGAGCATCGCCATCGCGCGCATGTACTCGCGCTCGGCCGGGGTGGCGCGCTCATAGCGGCTGCCGAAGAAGCCGACGGCCAGCTCCCCGGCGGCCACCGGGCCCGCGACGCTGACGTCGTGCGCCGTGACCGGGCTAGACGCCGCGACGTCCCAGGTGACCTTGCCGTAGGCCTGGACGAAGTAGGGGTAGCCGTCGGCCGCCGCATACAGGGCGTCCAGCGCCGCCACCTCGAAGTCGGCGCCCTCGCGCCTGGCCGGAGCCAGCACGGCGATATCGGCGGACTCCCGGTCCAGCCGGTCGATGGAGACGTACCGGAACAGCCGCTCGGAGTAACTCTTGCTGGCCGACAGCACCGACGGCAGGTGCGGCAGCCCAGCGCCCACGACGATCAGCGGGCCGTTGTTCTGCGACAGCTCATGGCAGGAGGCGCACAACGCCGAGATATCCGGCGCGGGCACGTCCTGCATCTCGTCGATGAACAGGGCGATCCCCACCCCGAGATCCGCGGCGACGGACGCGGCGTCGGTCAGCAGCTCGGTGAGGTCGATCTCCAGGTCGCCGGAGTCCGCCCGGCCGCGCACCGCCGGGACATCGATGCCCAGCTGGGTCACGATCGAGCCCTTGGGCGCCCGCGCGTCACGAGCGGCGAAGGACTTGAGCACGCCGAGGAAGTGGTCGATCCGGTCGGGCGCACGGTGCCGGGGGGCCAGTTCGCGCACCGCCATGTGCAGCGCGCCGGCCACCGGGCGGCGGATCGACTGCTCCGGCCGCGCCTCAATCTTGCCGGTGCCCCACAGTCGCTGCATCGCCATGGATCGGAAGGTGTTCAGGAGCACGGTCTTGCCGACTCCGCGCAGCCCGGTCAGCACCATGCTGCGTTCGGGCCGACCGCGAGCGATCCGCTCCAGGACCACCTCGAACTGGGCTATCTCGCGGTCACGCCCGGCCAGTTCGGGCGGCCGCTGCCCGGCTCCCGGCGCGTAAGGATTTCTCACGGGGTCCACGCGATAGGAGCCTATGACGTGATCTAGCAAGTTTCCTAGACTGGCGTAGAAAGCGCTACCGGCGTGTCGCGCGCGCCATCGGCGGCCACTGGGCCTCACGAGCATCGCCGGGCGTGCCAGAGAATGGGGCCATTGTTCCCTGGCACGACCCAGCGAGCGAGAACCCCGCCTCAGGTCGCCCCGGATGGCGGGGTTCATCTACTGTCACGTACCGCGGGCCGGCTTGGTTCGGGTATTTCTCAGATGAGCCGAGCCGCTCTGTCCCAAAGCCCGTCCCGCCCACCAGCCCCACTCCCGGCAGCCGGACCGCCGCGGACACTTACCGGCCGGGTTGAGGGGGAGGCCCGCCGATGATTTAGGCCCGGCGAGCTGCGGTCGTGACGGGCGGGTTCCGGACCTGGGGCTACAGGCTGAGCTGGCCGTCCTGGATGCTGTCCAGGAATGTCCGCCAGGCTTCTGGCGTGAACG